>QCNH01000001.1 GCA_003213275.1 Prochlorococcus sp. AG-424-M03
TTCATCAATATTATTTGAAGGCCCATCAAAATCTTGAGTAACTTTTGTCGAAAATTCTTTTTTAATCAGTTGATTCTGAAGATTTGATTTAATGAAAGTTTTATTTAATTTCTTTTCTATTTTTTCAATAAATTCTTGAATTTCCCTATCTTCAAACCAAGAATCTAAATCCACCTCTTTTGAATCAATATCCCTATAACCAACTAAAACATCATTCTCTAACCAATTTTTACAGAAAAGACAAATAGCTTCTAACTTATCTCCTGGATAATTATTAAGCCAATCTCGTAAATTGTCATCAGAACTACTAGAAAACCTTGCAGAGGCCTGCTCAATATCTGCCAAAAGCAAGTCTAAACAACCAGCCAGAGGCATTGAATCAAGACCAGTTAGATTTAGTTTCTTGAAGAGTCTCCTCGCTTCAAATAATTTTTCTGGTTTTCTTCTAGAGAAACCAATTGCTGTCAAAGATAGAAAAGCTAAAAATCCTGCTTCTAATGATCCTCTTTTTTGTAATTCAAGGAACAAGTCTATCTGTTCCTGAACTGTCAAATATGGCTTTATTTGTTGAAAAAAAGCTTCAAATTCCTCTTGATTTAGATAATTTCCATATTCAGATTTATTATTACCTTCCAAACCACCCCTTTTAATTATTAAACTTTCCAACATGCTTATACCTTTTTTATGAGACTCCTGATCATTTAAATCCCTGCTAAGCAGGTCTAGGATTCTATATGGAAGCAAGGAAACCAAATCTTCTTCAAGATCCCTCCTTATTTCTCCAAGCTTTCCCATTCTTTGAAGAAGTTGTATACCTTCTTGTAAGAAGTCCGCAGCGTTTGAATAGGATCTAAGCTGTTGTTCTTGAATTGCAGAATCTCTGGCTGTTAAAGCAGCCAATAAAGTCAGATCCGCTTCCCTAGTACTTCCTAATGCAGGAGTTTGTGGGGGCTGCAAAGCCTTTCTTGTTAGTTTAAAAGCTTGTTTAGGCGAACCTGATTCCCAAAGAAGGATTAACCCTGCTACTTCTCTATTGGAAGAAAACTCTAATCCAGAGGCTCCATTAAGTAACAAATTTTCGTATTCTCTCCTACTTTCTACATCTGTGAGGAGATCAGCAGTATGTCGAAGCAACTCTGACCTTTGAGTTAAAACTTCATAAGTAAAACCTTCATCAGGCGTTTTATCTAACCGCAATTGAAACGCCCTTAATATTTCCTCAGATGTAGCAGAGGGGCTTACGCCAATTAAACGAAAATGGTCTAAAGGGAGTTCCAAACAAATATCCTATTGAAAATTCTTAGACAAATTTTATCAATTTAAAAATTTTTTTCATTAGGTCTTACAGAGTTTTTAAAAAAAATCATTAAAATCGACCTTCACGCCTTAGAATGTTAACAAATCAAAACTTCATTAAGGTATTTTTCTTGGAAACACACGTAGAGAGAATCTCAAATCTTCAAGACATAAAAAAAGCCCAATTAAATCGTGAAACTGGATTATTTCTTTACGAGGATATGATACTTGGTCGAAGATTCGAAGATAAGTGTGCAGAGATGTACTATAGGGGTAAGATGTTTGGTTTCGTTCATTTATATAACGGTCAAGAGGCTATTAGCACTGGAGTAATTGGTGCAATGAGAAAAAAACATGATTGGTTTTGTAGTACCTACCGCGATCATGTACATGCACTAAGTGCAGGCGTTCCCTCTTTTGAAGTAATGAGTGAGCTTTTTGGTAAGGCTACAGGTTGCAGTAAAGGCCGAGGGGGGTCAATGCACTTATTCTCAAGAGAACATCATTTATTGGGAGGATATGCATTTATAGGAGAAGGGATACCAGTTGCTTTAGGAGCAGCCTTTTCAAGTAAATATAAAAGGGAAGTTACTGGTGACAATAACAGTGATTCAGTAACTGCAGCATTCTTTGGAGATGGTACTTGTAATAATGGACAATTTTTTGAATGTTTAAATATGGCCCAATTATGGAAATTACCAATAATCTTTGTTGTTGAGAATAACAAATGGGCTATTGGGATGGCTCACGATAGAGCAACAAGCAATCCGGAAATTTGGAGAAAAGCCTCTGCTTTTGGTATGCATGGTGAAGAAGTTGACGGGATGGATGTTTTAGCAGTAAGGGGAGCAGCACAAAGAGCAATTGAGAGAGCAAGAGCAGGAGAAGGGCCCACTCTTTTAGAATGCCTAACTTATAGATTTAGAGGACATTCTCTTGCTGATCCTGATGAATTAAGGTCTGAAAAAGAGAAAGAGTTTTGGGGGGAAAGAGATCCTATTAAGAAATTAGCCAAAGAACTGATTGATGGTAAATTCGCAACTGAGGAAGAATTAAAAAGTATAGAAAAGAAAATAGATATAGAGATATCCGATTCTGTTAAAAATGCCTTGGAAGCGCCTGAACCACCTTCACAAGAACTTACTAAATATATTTGGGCAGAAGATTAGATTAAATACCGCTTGGTAATTTTCTGGTTAAATTTCTTAATTTCCTTAATGCTTTTAGTTCTACTTGTCTAACTCTTTCCCTAGAAACTTCTAGCAATCTTCCTATTTCAGCAAGTGTATGTCTCTCATTTCCATCTAGTCCAAATCTTAATTTGAGAACATGTTGCTCTTGCTCGCTTAGATGACTTAACCACTTCCCAAGCTGTTCTTGATGCATTTTCTGCTCAACTTGATCTAAGGGCTCTTCATTATTACTATCTGCAATTAAATCACCTAAAAAACTCCTACCATCATCACCATTTACTGGAGCATCTAAACTACTTGTGGATAAAGCTTGTCTTAAAACAGAATCTAACTCTTCCACATCAATTTCCATTGCTTCCGCAATTTCAATTCTGCTGGGCATAGCACCAAGTTTATGTGCCAGATCTCTACTAACTTTTCTGATAGTAGCTAATCTTTCGCTTAAATGAACTGGTAAACGAATTGTTCTTGATTGACAAGCAATTGCCCTTGTCATACTTTGTCGAATCCACCAGAAAGCA
Organism: Prochlorococcus sp. AG-424-M03; assembly: GCA_003213275.1. Classification (GTDB taxonomy): domain Bacteria; phylum Cyanobacteriota; class Cyanobacteriia; order PCC-6307; family Cyanobiaceae; genus Prochlorococcus_A. Next base: position 3,011 of record QCNH01000001.1, read on the forward strand.
TAAGTAGAAAACTTGTATCCTCTTGTAGGATCAAACTTTTCAACAGCTCTCTCCAATCCAAGAGAACCTTCTTGAACTAAATCAAGAAGTTCGAGTCCTTTTCCTTGGTATTTCTTAGCAACACTGACAACTAATCTTAAATTTGCTTTCATCATTCTCTCTTTAGCTCTTCTACCAATTTTTATAGTCCTTTTTTGCTTAGTTGTGAATTCTTTATTTTTCTCATTAAGCTGGCCATCTTCAGTGAGGATCATCATTTTCTGCACCTGATTACCCAATTCAATCTCTTCAGCAGCTGTTAACAAAGGAACTCGCCCAATATTTTGCAAATACCAACTTATTGGGTCATTACCTCTTCTTTTTGGTGGTTCTGCTTGTGCTGGTATAGATGAAACCATTTTTTGACCTGTAAAGGTATTAAAACTCTCCTACACTTTTTTGGAAATAGCCAAATATTTAATGCGCGCTTCAGATTTCATGTAATATTTGTATATTTATGTGTTAAAAACTAGAAATAACTCTATGAAATTGTTTCTTTCAAGATATTTGTCTCATTTTTCTATTTCTCATTAATTTTGATAATTCATCAGCAATAGCAGATGCATTTGACCCCCTTTTACACTTTGATGAAGCAAATGAATGCAAAAGTACGTATTTAGCAAAAAAATCTGTTTTTATATTTCTACAAAGGGTTAAATCAATTGCAGAACTACCAGCTACAAATCCAGCCAAAAGATCTCCCAATCCAGCTCTGGCTGTCTGAGAATCAGTTCCAAAAAGTTGCCATGCTTTTTTATTATCAGCAACTATACTGTTAGCTCCTTTTAACAAAACACTAATATTAAACTCTTTCGCAGCTTGAAGGGCCAATCCAATATTAGTCTCACATTTTATGTGAGGAAATAACCTTGAAAATTCTTTGCTATGAGGCGTAATCCATGTTTTAAATTTTCTTTCTAGGAAAAATGTTGATCCTAATTTAGATTCCGAAATTCTATTTAGAGCATCTGCATCCAATATCAATAATCCTCCAAAAGCGATAAGATAGTCTTTTGATTTTTGCCAATCATCATTATCGATACCAATTCCTGGACCTACTACTAATGAATCATATGCAGATAAATCAATATTATTTAACGCACTGAATAAGGATGCATTGCCATTTTGATTACATTGCATAGTTCCCTTTAAAACTATTTCAGGGGCTACTTGCCAAATAGATTCAGCAACTAAATTGGGGAGGACCGCAGAGATAAAGCCTGCTCCACTTGATATGGCTCCTTTCAATGTTAAGTATGCAGCACCGGGATATTTCTCACTTCCAGCTACTAACAATGTTCTACCTCTTTTATATTTGTTAGAATTCTTTGGCAAAGAAGGTAAATCAATATTTTTTAAATCTTTGTAAGTAACCTTAAAAATCTTTTTATCAACTTTGGACAGTTTATTAGTAGGTACCCCAACATCTATATGGTGCAATTCTCCAACAAAAGGTAAAGCAGAATCTTGGGTCAACCCAATCTTATGAAGACCAATTACCAAGGTATAGTCTGCCTTTACTGCGTTATCTAAAAAAGGCTCTCCTTTATCAGGACATAATCCTGTTGGAATATCAATACTTATTACCTTGCCATATTTGTTATGAAATTTTTGATTAAATAGTTTAATTAATTTATTATCAACTTTTCTTGTTTGATTATTACCAAAAACTGCATCAATCCAAAGATCTTTCCCGTTTACATCAGGGGGCTCGACTAATTTTGTGACGCCAATAGATGTAAGATAATTAAGGTGGTTATTTGTTAATGTTTTTTTTATTGGGAATGGGCACCATACCTGGACATAAAAACCGTTCAAAAAAAGCTCTCTAGCTATTACGGCACCATCACCACCATTATGCCCAGGACCTATTAAAAGAGTTATTCCATGCTTGAGAAGAGGTTTCTTTTTTAAGAGCCATCTACTAATTTGGATACCAGCTTTTTCCATCAATGCTTCTTGTGGCATTCCATCAGAAAACATTTCTTTCTCTAATATCAACATTTGCTTTGAATCAACAATTAAATGTTCAGAGTCAATTGTTGGCCATACAATTTTGTTCATAATGAGTACAAAGCAATTGAAGTACTGTTCAAAAATTTAAACTTCCATGTTAAAGACACAAAAGGATAAAAAATTAGAGAACTTTTTTTCTTCTAATAATAAAACTAAAAAGAAGAAAAATATTATTGTAGGTCTTTCAGGTGGTGTAGATAGTTCCCTTTCAGCTGCTCTTCTTGTAGAAAGAGGCTGGAATGTTGAGGGACTAACTCTTTGGCTAATGAAAGGACAAGGCTCCTGTTGTTCTGAAGGATTAGTAGATGCTGCTGGCCTTTGTGAAGATTTGGGAATTAATCATAAAATAATAGACTCAAGAGAAATTTTTGAAAGAGAGGTAATTAAAAAAACTACTGAAAGCTATGAGAAAGGATTCACTCCACTTCCATGTTCGATGTGCAACAAGAATGTGAAGTTTGAAGAGATGCTTAATTACGCAATAAACAAAAAAGACTTTACTCATATTGCGACCGGACATTACGCAAGGATAAAAAAATCATCTCATGCTGAAACACTTGGTTGCAAGAGCTTTGTATTTAAGGACTTCCTTCTTCTCAGAGGTGCTGACGAAAACAAAGACCAAAGTTATTTTCTTTATTCTCTTTCTCAAGAGGTACTAAGCAGATTAGAATTCCCTCTTGGTGAAATGAAAAAAGAAGAAACAAGAAAGGAAGCCCTGAGATTAGGCCTTAGAACTGCTCAAAAACCAGAAAGTCAAGATTTATGTTTAGTTGAGCATTATGGATCAATGCAGAGATTTATTGACAAACATATTGAACCCAAAGAAGGAGAAATTGTGCATTTAAATGGGAAAGTCCTTGGAACGCACAATGGTATTCAGCACTTTACGGTAGGTCAAAGAAAAGGTTTGGGCATCGCTTGGCCGGAACCATTATATGTAAAAAGTTTAGACAGGGTAAAAAACATAGTTTATGTAGCAAATAAAAGTGATCTATTTAATAGAGAAGCAATAATTAGTAAGGTTAACTGGGTTTCAATCGAAGAACCTAAGCAAGAGATAGAAGTAGAAGCACAAATCAGATATAGAAGTCATCCAGTAAAAGGAACTTTAATACCTTTGAAAAATTCAGATAATCCAACTACAACATTTAAATTAATTTTTGAAGAAAGTCAAAGTTCGGTAACGCCCGGACAAGCTGCAGTTTTTTATAAAGGAGAAATTTTATTAGGTGGCGGATTAATTAATTAATTTTCCAAAATAAATTTAATCCCATAAAAAATATAAACAATAACAAAATAGGTTTATCTCCAAATTTTGTATAGAAGCTCTTGTCGGATGAAAAATTAGGGAACACTATTTTATTTTGCTCCACATTTAAATCTAGAAGTTGAATTATTTTTCCATCATCTTTAACTAAACCCGAAGGACCGGTGTTTGATACAAGTAGATTATCTTTTTTATTTTCAATACTTCTCAATCTTGCTAGAGACAGGAATTGATTATAAAGCTTAGTTGGATAGGGATCTAAATTTGCTGCAGTTATTATTAGTTTTGCACCGCTATTAATAGCCTTTCTTATTTTCAATCCATCACTAATTTCATAACAGATAGCCACTGCTAGAGGTTGTGTAAATTTAGGATCAAAAAATCTTGAATCAGAGCCTGGTTGAATTCCTCCTACTGCAGATAATCCTCTTGAAAAACTATCTAGAAATCTAGGTATTTTTTCACCTAATGGAACAAGTCTATTTTTATCTATAAATGAGGTAAAAGATTTATCTCCAATTTTAAATCCGAGTAAAGAACTTCTTAACTGATTATTTGAATTTCTGAAACCTCCTGCCAAGGTATTAACCTTAAAACCTTTAGATAAATAAAAATTATTATATAGAGTTCCTTCAGGTGCAACAAGAAGTTTTGCTTTATTAGCTAAAGCAAAATTTTGGGCGATAGATTGTTTTTCTTTAATAAATTCATCATCTATTTTTAATTTTTCTCTTGTTGGCATATTGGTTTGCCAAATAGCTACAGGATATTCATAATTTCTTTTAATTGGAGTTGTTAAACCCCCAAATAGATGTAAGAAAAAAATAATAAAAAGTCCGAAAATAAATATTCTTTTAAAATGAAATTTTCTTCTCCATCTACCGTGACTATAAAACATCCAAAATCCAATCAATATTTGTAATACGCATAAACCACTTGCGCCAATCCATCTTGCCAAACCAGCGAGATAAATATCACCTGGCACAAGACTCTCTCCTAAACCTATCCAAAAAAAAGGTGTTTGAGAAAGTATCAATTCACCAATCCCCCAAGTCAAAGATAAAAAAAATACTTTTACGGTTAAAGGTAATATTTTCATTTTAAAAACATCCTCTTTCCAGAGAATAATTTCAACTAACAATCCCCATAAATAAACTAATAACCCACCAAAAAAAGCACAAAATAATAATATTGAAATGGTGATTATTAAACTAGCAAGCCATGAAAAACCTAGCCATGTTAATGGATGAAGATCATAAAGCCAAGAATGACTTATCAAGATAAAGAAAAAACCCCAACAAAAATTTGCTATTCTTCTTTCACTTACCTTCCATAAAATAAATAATGATATCGGCATAAAAATAAGCCAAAAATGGGTTGCGACAGAAATTCCACCTAAAATGCCACCTAAACAGGGGTAAAAATATTGTTTTAAACTTTTAACTTGAGTTGGGATTAACAATCTAAAATTTCAAATTAAATTTAAAATCACCCATTTATTGTACCTTTATTCTGTAGTATTAGTTTTAGTAACTTTCAAAATCTAGGTGAAAGAAGTCTTTATCAGTTTTGCAGTTTTTGTTTTTTGTATTTCATTAACTATTTTCAGTCAAGTTAATTCACCTCAAGTTGTTAATGCTGCTGAATCAGAAAATCAATTAGTTCAACAAAAGCCTCTTGCAAAATCATCAAATATTTCAAATAATAATTTATTTGAACTAGACCCATCTGATCCAAATCCTATACTTTTCGCTATGGCAGAAGAAACATCATCAGAAAACAATTCAAGGACTACAGAAAGTGGTCTAATTATTTCGGATATCGTAAATGGGGAAGGAGATGAAGCTAGTGCTGGGCAAACAGTTACTGTCAACTATACAGGAACTCTAGAAGACGGGACACAATTTGATACCAGTATAGGAAGAGCTCCATTCAGCTTTCCCTTAGGTGCTGGACGAGTAATAAAAGGTTGGGACGAAGGTGTCGCAGGGATGAAAGTTGGAGGTAAAAGAAAATTAACAATACCTCCGGAACTTGGATACGGATCAAGAGGAGCAGGAAATGTAATACCTGCTAACGCGACTTTAATATTTGAAGTTGAATTATTAAAAGTCAATTAAATTAAGTAAGAAAAATATCTAAGACTTTTCAATTTAGTTAATCTCCAAGTAATATATATACAACACCAAATATTTGAAATGTTAAGTAAATTCATCAATTCTTTTCTAGATAAAAAATCTCCAGCAACAGTACATGCTCACTGTGATGGTCCTTGCGGTGTTTACGACCCAGCATCTACGAGAGTTGCTGCTGAAGCAGTTTTATCAATGACAAAAAAACTTATTGCATTAGAAGCTCCTTCTAGCACTGATTCAGCAGAGTGGGCTGCATACAGTAATACATTTTCTAGATATGTTGCAGTTAAAGAAGAGCAAGCCAAAGAAACAAAGAAAGAAATTCTAATTTTGTGGACAGATTACTTTAAACCAGTTCACTTAGAAACTTATCCAGACTTACATGAAACCGTTTGGAAGGCGGCCAAATTATGCAGTGCATGCAAAGTTAATATTGACTTAGCACAAGCTGAAGAACTCATGATTTATGTTGAAAAGATTCATAATATTTTCTGGGCTTCGAAAGGAAGATCAGACGCCTTTGTAAAAGCTAGTTAATCAGAAATATTTTCAAAAGTTTTTTTGATTTTATTTTATTTTTTTTAGGTTTGAGAAACACTGCCATTATTAGCGGTGAATCTATGTTGCCTTACCTAAAAGATGGGGATATTGTATTTTTTAAAAAATATAAAAAGAATAAATCAACACTAAAAAATCGACAAATAGTTATTTTTAATCATCCACTTAAAAATAAAAACCTAATAAAAAGGATAAATTCAGTCAATCAAAATAATATTGAGGTTCTTGGTGACAATATTGAATTTAGCGAAGATAGTAATAAATTTGGATTAATCAATAACGAAAAAATAATTGGGATTGTTACCTCTAAATTAATTATTCCTAAATTAAAAAATTTTTTAATTCAAAAAAACAGAAGCACTTCTTTGAATCCAAAATAACCCCAAAGAAAAGGAAAGCCCTCCTGCTACAGCTATTAATCTTTTAATAAATTTTTGACTTGCTTTAAAGGTGGTAAAAGATATTAAACAAGTAAAAAGATTCATACTTATTAGTGAACCAATTAAATATGAAATCAAATATAAGCAAGCGCTTGTTAAAGGTAGTGCTAAAGCAGGAAGAACTGCAAGAAAATGTGAACCTCCAGCTATACCGTGAAGCAAGCCTAAACCTGTCAAAGCATGTGAGTGCTTATTATTATTTTTTTGTTCCTTAACATGAAAGTGAAAGTGACGATGGGCAATTCCATTGTCATGCTTATGGGAATGCGAGTGGATACTTAATTGAAAAGAATTTTTTATAGCAAATACTCCCACAATTAGAAGGGAAATTCCAACTAGGAATTCGGCAATATTAGAAAATTGGTTTAATGGCGTAATATCCTTAATAAAAATGGCTAGGAAAGCTAATAAGAGGACACCTGAAGAGTGTCCTAAGCCCCATGAAAAACTATTTTGAAGAGCTTTTTGGGGATTATTAATTGCTGCTGGTGCCATTGCAATTAGATGATCAGCGCCACTAACAACATGCACTAATCCTGCAACCATACCTGTTAAAATTACAGCCTGCATATATATTCAGGACATCTCAGTTTATTCAATTTTATAGCACGATTTGAAGTCAAAATTAAATTGAGTTAAATAATTTCTTGAAAGATTGTTCAATATCAGTTTCTCTCATAAAAGTTTCACCAATTAATACTCCCTTGATACCAATAGATCTAAGTGATTCTAAATCTTCGGCACAATTAATTCCAGATTCACTTATGGGAATAATATTTTGTTTTAAAAATTTATTTGCATATGTATGCATCAATTCTATTGATGTTTTTAAATCCGTTTTAAAAGTCTTTAAGTCCCTATTATTTATTCCAATCAAATTAAAAGATTTTAAATTTAGAATCCTTTCTAATTCATTAGAATTATGGACTTCAACAAGAACACTCATCTTTAAATTATCAGCTATTTTCTTTAAATAAATTAAATCGTCATCACTTAAAATCGCAGCGATTAATAATATCGCATCAGCACCAGATACCCTTGCTTTATAAATCTGATAAGCAGAAATAATAAAATCTTTGCAGAGTATAGGGAGATTAGTTGATTTCCTTACAGTTTCGAGTATTTCATAACTACCTTGAAAAAACCTTTTATCAGTAAGTACTGAGATACATGATGCACCTAATCCTTCATAACAAATTGCTATTTCTTCAGGGTTAAAGTCTTTTCTAATAACTCCTTTACTCGGACTAGCTTTTTTTATTTCAGCAATTACTCCTGGTTTTATTTTTGACTCCAAGATATTTTTATAAAAATCTTTGGGAGCAGGAAGGTTTTCAATCTTTTTGATGAGATCTTCTAAAGAGAATATTTTTTTAAAATTCTTAATTTCAATGTCCTTATGCCATACAATTTCTTCCAGAATATTTTTTGCTTGTGCTTCTCTATGAGGAACAGCATATTCTAAATTTTCTACCCTTACTGTTGGATTTGGTGGCCTGCGTCTTATCTCCATTAATTTTAGATATTATTTTATTTGAGAAGCCGCTTGTTTATAGGCGACCTCAACTACTTCACTAAGTGTGGGATGAGTATGAACCTCTTTAGATAATTCAATTACATCTTGGTTCCTTGAAATAGCATTCGAAATTTCTTGAATTAAATCAGCTGCATGTAACCCAAAAATATGAGCACCTAATACTTTCCCATTATCTTTATTGAAAATCAACTTTAGCAATCCATCACTCTCCAATTCAGCCAATGCTTTTGAATTAGCCTTAAAGAAACTTTTGACAACTCCCAAAGTAAAATTTTCTTTTGCAGATAACTCTTTAGCTTCAGCTTCAGAGAGACCAACTGAACTTATCTCAGGGTGAGTAAAGGTTGCTGCAGGAATACTTTTATAGTTAATTTCGACATTACCACCGCAAATATTATCAACAGCAATAGTACCCTGCGCTGCAGCTGTATGGGCAAGCATTAGTTTGCCTGTTACATCTCCAACAGCCCAAATGTTAGGTATGATTTCATCACCATTCTTAACTCTCATTTGATCATCTATAGGAATGAACCCTTTTACAGTTTCGATACCAACCGAATCAAGATTTAAGTTATTACTATTAGGACTTCTGCCAGTTGCAACCAGTACAGCGTCAACTTCTAAAGTTTCTACAACTTCCTTAGATTTTGCATCTGTCAGTTCTATTTTTACAGGGCATCCAGGTGTTATTTTTGTCGCAAAGACATTTGATTTTGTGTCTATATCTCTTGCTTGAATAAGGTTCTTCTTCGCAATTTTAGTGATGTCTGGATCAAATGTTGGCATAATATTTTCCAAAGCCTCTATCATGGTAACTTCACAACCAAGAGCGGTATAAACATCAGCAAATTCTAGTCCTATATATCCGCTTCCAATAATTGCTATCCATCTTGGAAGCCACTCAAGTTTAACCGCATCATCACTAGTAAATACAGTCCTATTATCCAAAGTTATTCCACGGGGCACAAAAGGAGAAGAACCAGTTGCAATAACAATATTCTTACATGTGAAAATTTTATCAATTCCATTTTTATCTCTTACACCTACTTTTTGATTTCCTTCAATTCTGCCAATGCCCAAAATAATTTCAACTCCACTCCTTGTAAGAGTTTTTGTTAAGTTTTCTCTAACATTTAAAACTAAATTATTTGCATGATCTGCAATTTTTGATCTCTCGAACCTTACTGGGGAAGCATGAATACCAAATTTAGCCAAATGTTCATAATCAGCTATTTCCCTAACTTTTCCACTGGCAGCCAAAAGAGCTTTAGATGGAACACAACCCTTGTTAACACAAGTGCCTCCCATATCCGAAGATTCTACTATTGCAACTTTCAGTCCCTTACCAGCAGCATGTTTAGCGGCATCAAAACCTCCATATCCTGCTCCTATTACGATTAAATCAAAATCAAAACTTGAATCAGTCACTTTTTATTTATTTATTAGAGGTGTATGCGACTCTTTTTCGTTCTAGTAATAACGGAACTGCAACACAAGCCACATTTAATGATTCTACAAGCTCACTATGCGGAATTGTAATTGTTTCATTAAAAGCTTCTTGAATTTTTTTATGAATACCTTGACCTTCATTCCCCAAGATTAATGCGGTACGTCTAGACCAATCAACTTCCCAGTAAGGTTTTGAAGGTTTTTTTGAACTTTTATTATGGCTACTAGTAGAGAAAATCTTAAATCCTACATTTGATAATTCAGACAAAGACTTAAGTAAAGAATTTAATATTTCTTCTTCATTTCCATCAAATCTTAAAAATGGCAGATGAAAAACTGCACCAGATGATGCCCTTAATACCTTTTGGCCTAATGGGTGGGCACCTCCAGCTAAAAAAATTGCATCAACACCAGCAGCTAAAGCAGTTCTAAAAAGATTACCCATATTCCCAGGATCTTGAATCCTGTCGAGAACAAGAACAAAATCATCTTTTCTATTAAATTGATAATTAGGTATTGCTGAAATCTCTACTAAGGCTGCTATTCCATCTGGATTAATTGTTGAAATCGCAGATGCCAAGACTTCCTCTGAGACAATATTTATTAATGACTGATCAAATTTTTTGCTTAGATTTTGATTCTTTCTTAGCCATTTTTCGGTAACTAAAATCTTAGATGGATTTTTCCCAGACTTCAGCAATTCTTTAATGAGATGTGTACCCTCTATGCAAAAAAAGTCTTGATCTTTTGGAGATGATCCTCTTTTAAATGACCTAAATCTTTTAACTAGATTATTGTTTTTACTAGTTATTTTTAAAAAAGTATTTTCTATGAGTAATTTGAAAAATTTGTTATCAACTATATTTTAATTACTTAAATATTTTGATCAATTATTTATTAAATTTTCATTTCCCAAGAAATCAAAAAAAAAATACATTTTCACTTTTAATTAATATTCATGACGTTACATAGGGTGGACTTAATATTATTAGTTTGTCATGATGAACCTAATAAATTAGGTCTTAATGATTTGCGGAAGCAAAAAGATGTCATATCTTAAATCGCAAAATTTAAAGATTTTTGGCCAAGGCAAGTTAAATGGAATAGTTAAGATAAGTGGTGCGAAGAATTCGGCCTTAGTTTTATTAGCCTCATCATTGCTAACTAATGAAAAAATAATTCTAGAAAATGTACCTCTTCTGACTGATATTGAAAAAATGGGGAATATCCTAAAAAATTTAGGAGTAAGTTTAGTACATAAAAACAACCAACTAGAAATAGATCCAACAACTATTTCCATTAAAGAACTTCCATATGAACTTGTTAACGGATTAAGAGCTAGTTTCTTTTGTATAGGTGCACTATTAACTAAATTTGGAGAAGCTCAAGTACCCTTGCCAGGTGGATGCAATATTGGCTCAAGGCCAATAGACGAGCACATTAATGGACTAATCGCATTAGGAGCAGACATTATTATTGAAGAGGGAATTGTCAAGGCAAAAATAAGGGGAAACAAAAATAGTCTTCATGGCACTCATATTAAATTAAAGTGTCCAAGTGTAGGTGCAACTGAGACTTTAATAATGGCAGCATCTTTAGCAAAAGGAAGAACTACTATTGAAAATGCGGCTAGAGAACCTGAAGTTCAAGATTTATGCCAAATGCTTAATAAAATGGGCGCAAAAATTTATGACGCTGGTAAAGAAACAATAATTATTGATGGTGTTAATAAGCTAGGGGGTTGTACCCATAAAGTAATTCCAGACCGAATAGAAGCTGGAACTTTTCTAATAGCTGCTGCTGCAACTTCCTCTTCAATAACAATTTCTCCAGTAATTCCTCATCATCTTGAAGCTGTTACTAATAAGCTTCAAGAGAGTGGGAGTAAAATTACGATTAAAGGTAATTCGATTTCAATTAAGAGTAAAGAGATTAAAGGAGTAGATATTGAAACAGCTCCTTTTCCAGGCTTTCCTACTGATTTGCAGGCACCATTTACAGCTCTAATGACAATCGCAAATGGTGAATCAAAGATAACCGAAACAATTTTCGAAAACAGAATGAATCATATTTATTTACTTAATAAAATGGGGGCCCGTATAAAACTAAACAAAAACGTAGCTCACATCAAAGGTGTTAAAACAATTAATGGGATGAATCTAGTTGGCTCAGATTTAAGGTCATCAGCGGCATTAATAATTGCAGGAATCATCGCAAAAGGTAGTAGTAATATCTATGGATTAGAACATTTAGATAGAGGTTATGAAAATTTTGAATTAAAACTAAAAAATTTAGGTATTAAGATAATTAGAGAAATAAATAATAATACTTTTGAGGAGAATGGATATAAAATTAAACCTAAATCTGAAAACCTTTCAAAACTTAAAGTAGCTTAGTTATTACTAAAGTATTCTTAAAGCTAAGTAAGTTATTTAGTTAATTCAAACGTAAGCAATATTGATTAGTGAAATACAACCCAAAAATAATAACAACAACACTAAAAAACGATTAGACCAAATTTTATTTAAACCATTAAACTTGAATTCATTCATGCCCAGGTTCCACTATTAGATCCGAATGTTGTCAATATAGTCACTGCAATAAAAAGAAGAGGAACAAATTTAAAGGATAATTTTTTAGCTTGAGATTTGGACATTTGTTTTTTTTATTGAATATAACACAATATTACTAATTATGAAGCCATCTCCTTTCAAGAAAAGGCTTTCGATCGCATTTAATCACAAAACTGTATCATAAACGTTTATATTTTTATTTTTTGACTCATTTCTTGTCAGCAAATTCAATCAATATAATTCTATGTTTTTCTCGAAAAGATCAACTATTAACAAACGTTATCTTGATCAATGTTCCTTAGCTAAAACAATAGTCAATAAGTTGATTTTTGTTATAATAAAAAAGTTCATTTTTTCAAAAGCCTTGGGAGCGTGGTGGAATTGGTAGACGCACCGCACTCAAAATGCGGCACCTTCGGGTATGTCGGTTCAAGTCCGACCGCTCCCACTTTAATGAATACCTATAGTCGATTCGATATATCTTTCAAAAAAGGAAAAGGTTGTTGGCTATGGGACAAAACAGGTAAAAAGTATCTTGATGCAGTCGCTGGTATCGCAACTTGTTGTCTTGGACATAGCGATAGAGTTTTAAGAAGAAGGTTATCAACTCAACTAAAAAAGATTCAGCACATTTCCAATCTCTACAACATTGAAGAACAAGAACAATTAAGCAAAACTTTAACGAATATGAGTTGTGCCAATAGCGTCTTCTTCTGCAACAGTGGTGCAGAAGCAAATGAATCAGCAATTAAATTAATTAAAAAATATGGTAATACAACAAATAAAGGTAAAGAATCAATTATTCTTGCAGCAGAATCTAGCTTTCATGGAAGGACGCTGGCAGCCTTGAGTGCTACTGGACAGCCCAAATATCAAAAAGGTTTCGAACCAATGATTCAAGGGTTCAAATTTTTTAAATTTAACAATTTTGATTCGGTAAAAAAATTATTTGAAGAGTGTAAAAATAATGATCAAAAAGTTTCCGGTGTTTTAGTTGAACCAATACAAGGAGAAGGTGGCGTAATCCCTGGAAGTAAAATATTTTTTAAAAGCCTTAGAGATATATGTGATAAATATAATTCTCTTCTCATTTTAGATGAGGTCCAAAGTGGAGTAGGTCGAACTGGGAAAATGTGGGGTTATGAGAATTTAGGAATTGAACCTGATGGATTTACCCTTGCCAAAGGATTAGGAGGAGGTCATGCAATTGGAGCATTATTGGTGAAAGAAAAAGCCAACATTTTTTCTCCAGGAGATCATGCAAGCACTTTTGGGGGGAACCCTTTCGCCTGTAAAGCTGCCCTAACTGTATTAGAAGAAATAAATAGAAGAAATCTTATCAATAATGTTTATCTAAGAGGGGAACAATTAAGTGCTGGGTTTGAAGAATTGTCAAAAAAATTTCCAAATATTATTAGCGGGAAAAGAGGTTTAGGTTTAATACAAGGTCTTGTGATCAATGATAATTATGCTGATGCAAAAAAATTTACATTAAAAGCTTTTGATAAAGGCTTACTGGTAGTTCCTGCGGGAGAAAACGTTGTAAGGATTGTCCCACCATTAGTTATATCTCGAAGAGAAATTAATATTCTTTTGGATAAGCTAAATTCAATTTTTGAAGAGTTATAGCAATTTAAATTTTGAAAAATGCAAATTTAAAAATTTTTGAATTATTATCACCTAAATATGAAAGGGATAATATCAATTTAGGTTTATCAAGAATTAAAAAAGCACTTCATGAACTTGGTAATCCATGCAAGAATATCCCTGCGATACAAATTATTGGTACCAATGGGAAAGGATCAATCGCGGCATATTTAGAGAGTATACTCTTTGAAGCTAAGAGAAATTTTGGTGTAACGACATCTCCTCATCTTTTGGACGTATGCGAAAGGATTAGAGTTAATAAAAAAAATATTAACAAAACTGATTTTGAAAAAATCTATAGATTAATAGAAAAAAATTTTTCAAAATTTGACTTAACTCCTTTTGAAAAAATTATTTGCTGCGCACTAAATTTTTTTGACAATAAAAAAGTTGAATTGCTTATTCTTGAAGCTGGCTTAGGGGGACGATTAGACGCGACAACAGCCCATAAATTTAGACCAATAATTGCTATTGGGAATATTGGCTTAGACCATAAAGAATTTCTTGGAGATACGATTGAAAAAATTGCCAAAGAAAAATTAGCAGTTATTGAAAAAAACTCAATTGTCATCTCATGCAACCAAAATAGTCAAGTTAAAAATTTAATAATCAAAAAAGTTAAAGAGGTTGGAGCAGAAATTATCTGGAAAGATTCAATTTCAAACCGTTATGAGCTTGGATTAAAAGGAATTTTTCAAAAGCAAAATGCTTCAGTAGCTGTTGGAGCAATTGAAGCGCTGAATAATTTGGGATTTAATATTAAAGAAAAACACATATCTGAAGGCCTTAAAAATACAACTTGGAACGGAAGGCTAGAAATAATAAATTATTTCAACAAAGAAATTCTTGTAGATTGTGCGCATAATTATCCTGCTGCAAAAGCACTCTCTAATGAGCGCAGCAATTGGGAGAATGAAGATAAGGGAATTTATTGGATTTTAGGTGTCCAAAGACAAAAAGATATTTACGCAATATTAAAGACACTTCTAAAAAAAAATGATCACTTATTACTTGTGCCAGTGCCAAATCAAGCTAGTTGGCAATTAAACGATATCTCCCAGATTAAAGAAATTGACTTTCAAAAAACAATTGAATTTAAAAAATTTGAACTTGCCATTGAATATTTATTTTCCCTAGAAAAATGGCCACCTAATCATCCTGTTCTAACAGGTTCTATTTTTTTAGTTGCTGAATTTATTAAATTTGCAAATAAACAGAAATGTTAAATCTTAAATTGTTCCTTTACTTCCCAACCTTCCAATTTTCCTGGATTTAATAGCCCTTTAGGATCAAATTTTAATTTCGCTTTTACTTGATCTGCGTCAACCACTCCTAGGCCTCCGCCTTCGACAGTTAAAACATGGGGATTAAAAATAAACGCACCAAGCTTCTTACAATCTTCCATTATTTCATTTAATTCATCTATACCATTCCACTTTAATACAGGCAAAGCCGCTAATCGCGGTGATCCTTGTTGAGAAACTGCCTCTAAATGCCAAAGAATTTTTCTACCCCATTTTTTTCTCAAAAAATTAATCAATTCCAGTTCATTATTAAGTGGCAAAAGCATCTGTAAATACGTCCAATTTTTATCCTTAGACCTCATATGAAGAGTTGTATGATTCCATACGACTTCAGAAATTCCATTGACGAGTTTTTCTTCTTCCCCAAGGAGGGTAGATTCAACTTTGAATTTTTTACAAATTAGCTCGATGGTTTTTATTCCTCCAAGAGTAGATTGAATTAATATCTTGTGACTTCTAGAATTGCTTTTAAACCATTTTGGCATTTGATATGCAATTTCTTCTTCAAGAATTGCTCCTAGTTTCAGATCAATTGCTGCACTCGTAAAAGTTTTTAATATTTCTATTGTTTTCTCAAATTCAATACAGTCGATAACTAATGAATACCACTTACGTTTGATATCAGTAGCAAGTAATAAAGAAGTAATTATTCCATTAGTCCCATAAGCATGATTTAGAGGTTCTGATTCTTCAGCATCAAATTTTAATAATGCAGGTTTTTCATTCATCGTTACGGCCTCTAAACCAATAAGATTTCCTGGATCTCTTAAAAATCCCCATCTAATGGAACCAATACCTCCTGATCCACCTGCAATAAAACCTCCAATTGTTGCAGTTTTCCAAGTACTAGGAAGTAACCTCAATTCCCTCCCATATTTCTCTAATTGTTTATTCAAATCTCCCATAACACAGCCAGACTGTACTTTTACAAAACCTGTATCTGGATCAAATTCTTCTAACTTATTAAAGTGACTCATCTGCATTACAACTCCTTTAAACAATGGGACAGCTTGTCCATAATTACCTGTACCTGAACCCCTTAAAGTAAGTGGGATAGAAAGTTCCCAACAAATTTCTGCTACTTCCTTTACCGCTTTGTGATCACTAGGTCTTACCACCAAATCAGCGATACATTCGTCTAATTTTTCAGTAAGGATTGGAGAGTAGTTATAAAAATCTTTTGAAAGTCTTTTTATGTCAGATTGGCTTTCAATAATCTCTAAGTTGTTGACTCCCCTAAATTTGTCTATATATTTAAGACTATTTGATGTCATTAATAAAATTTTTATTGTTTGTATATAAATTAGCCGATTAGCAATATAAATCGCCTTTTATAAACACTTTTCTCTTTAAGGTACTTGAAAAAACATCTGCCCATCTCTCTGCATCTATTATTACAAAGTCAGCAGGGCAACCCTTTTTAATTAAACCATCCCATTTTAAGTTTAATAATCTACTTGGAGCTAAAAAAATAGAAGATAGAGTCATTCTCTCCCAGGGATTTATTTGAAGCATAGGTATAGAGCAAGACAGCACATAAAAAGGATCAAAATTACCAAATGGGTACCAGGGATCTTGAACGTTATCACTACCTAGAGATACATCCACGTGTGATTTTTGTAATTGCTTTATTGGCGCAACTGGTCTTTTTAATGAGGTAGTTTTATTACTTCGATTGAGCAGCCAAAAATTTGTTAAAGGTAAAGCAATAACTTTAATATTTTTCTCAGCCATTTTTTCTCCTAAATTTAAAATCTCTCTATGACTTAGAGAAATAAGACTACTCAAATGACTACAAGTAATTGGAATATTAGTGATTTTTGAATTTTCTATTGTCTCCAATAAAACTTTTATCCCTGCTCCAGGCTCAATTATCGATTCATCTATATGCAAATCAATTTCTAATTTATATTTACTAGCTAGAAGAAGCATCTTTGCGAGAAATTTGTTTGTATCTTTTTTATTGAAAGGGGGAACAATAACACCTCCTAAAATGCCTCCATAAGAGGAAAATATTTTTGCCAACTCTTCTCCATGAGAAGTATCCCAAAATTCCAATGGGGCTAGAGCAACGAATTGTAAAGTCAACTCAGATGAAAATTTTTTTTGTAATTTGAAAAGTTCAATCCAAATATTAATTGATTGACTTTTATATGTATCAATATGGCTTCTAATAGCTCGGTATCCATTTTTTATAGCAAGTTTTAATGATTTCTCAACTCTCTCTAGAACCTTATCCGTAGTTCTAGTTTTATGTTCTTCAAGATTTATTGATAATGCTCCTCCATAGTTTGATTCCAGGTTAGGAAAATCCGCCCATGTAAAAGATTTATCAAAATGCGAATGCGCTTCAACAAATCTTGGGAATAAAATATTTTTTGGTTTTGTAACTTTATTTTTTAAAGGCTTTAACTCAGAGACAAATCCATCCTCCCAACTAATAGAAACTGAACATAAATCCTCTACATCAATAATGAGGTTATCAATATCTTCTATTAAACAAAGGCTTCTGGGAATAAGAACCTCAGCTTTGCCGGAATTACTCAAATTTTTAAATTTTCTTTTATTTTAAATCATAAGAAAACTTTACTGAATTAGAAAATAATTCAAATTTAGGTAAAAGATAAAAATAACTATGAAAAATTACCCTTGAGTTGTTAAATTTATAAATGTGAGGCGGGCGTCGCCAAGTGGTTAAGGCAGCGGCTTGTGGCGCCGCTATTCGGGGGTTCGAATCCCCTCGCTCGCCCTCAAAAAAATTGCAGCAAAATCTTTTAAATTGTAATTTTGAATTAAAGAATCATAAAAAATTCCTAGCAAAGTGCTAACAAAAACAACACCAGACGAAAAAATTTTTCAAAAGAATTCCACTACTGGCAGTTATTGGATAACCACATTTGGATGCCAAATGAACAAGGCTGATTCTGAGAGAATGGCTGGAACATTAGAGAAAATGGGATATACCAGAGCAGATAATGAACTAAATGCCGATTTGGTCTTGTACAATACCTGCACAATCAGAGATAATGCGGAGCAAAAAGTTTATAGCTTTCTAGGAAGACAAGCAAAAAGAAAGCACAAAACACCTAGCTTAAAACTGGTTGTTGCAGGTTGCCTTGCTCAGCAAGAGGGAGAGTCCTTACTAAGAAGAGTCCCAGAGATTGATCTGGTTATGGGGCCTCAACACGTAAATAATCTTGAGAATCTTCTGGGGAAAGTTGATTTAGGGAATCAAGTTGCCGCCACAGAAGAAACCTTCATTTCTGAAGACATAACAAGTGCCAGAAGAGAAAGCTCTATTTGTGGCTGGGTTAATATCATTTATGGATGCAATGAAAGATGTTCATATTGTGTAGTCCCCTCTGTCAGAGGAAAAGAGCAATCAAGATATCCAAATGCGATAAAAAGTGAAATCCAAAAATTAGCTGATGATAATTTTAAAGAAATTACTCTTTTGGGTCAGAACATTGATGCTTATGGTAGAGACCTTCCAGGGACTACAAAAGAGGGGAGAAAAGAGAATACTCTAACTGATCTCTTATATTATATTCATGATGTTAAAGGAATTCGCAGAATAAGATTTGCTACTAGTCATCCAAGATATTTTTCAAAAAGGTTAATTCAAGCTTGTTATGAACTAGACAAAGTCTGTGAACATTTCCATATTCCCTTCCAAAGTGGAAATGATGAAATTTTAAAGCAAATGTCCAGAGGATACACTATCAAAAAGTATAAAAATATTATCGAGAATATAAGATCATTAATGCCAGATGCATCAATCACAGCTGATGCAATAGTTGCTTTCCCAGGAGAAACCGAACAACAATATCTAGATACATTAAAGCTAATATCTGATATTGGCTTTGATCAAGTGAATACAGCAGCATACTCTCCAAGACCAAACACGCCTGCAGCAGTTTGGTCGAATCAACTTTCGGAAGAGGTTAAAAAAACTAGATTGCAGGAAATTAATGATTTGGTCGAGAAAACTGCTAGGAGTAGAAATCAAAGATATATCAATAATATTGAAAGCGTTTTAATTGAGGGTTTAAATCCAAAAAATTCCTCTCAAATTATGGGTAGAACTAGAACAAATAGATTAACTTTCATAGAGATTCCCAAAAACATTAACTTTGATTTTGCATTGGGAGATGAGATAGATGTCAAAATAAATGAAGCAAGACCTTTTTCTTTAACAGGCGAACTTTATTTATGATTTTTTTCTAAATGATAGGGGGTAAGAAAAAATGTATTGGGTTAATATTTGGCGGGAATTCCAATGAACATGAAGTATCGATATCCTCTGCGAAAACAGTTTATCAAGCATTTAATTCAGAAATAAACAAAGAACGCTTTATAGTTAAAGCCTTTTACATAAACAAATATGGAGACTGGATTGATAGTGATAGCTCAAAAAAAATCCTAATTGATGAAATTAATAACAATAAAACAAAAAAACAAGAAATTTTTAATCAAGAAAAAATTAACTTTCTTGAAGGAATTGAATTTCAAAATGTTGATGTTTGGTTTCCTCTTTTACATGGATTTAATGGGGAAGACGGATCAATTCATGGCTTACTTAGATTTACAAAGAAACCTTTAGTCGGATGTGGAATTATTGGCTCTGCACTTGGAATGGATAAAATATTGATGAAAACAATTTTCTCAAATCTTAAACTTCCACAAGTTAATTATCTAGTTTTTCAAAATGAAGATCTCAACGATAAGAAAGTAAAAAATAAGTTAATTAATGAAATTTTAAAAAAATTAAATTTTCCTGTTTTTGTTAAACCATCGAACTCTGGATCATCTCTTGGCATCTCCAAAGTCATAAATGAATCAGAAATATTAAAAGCATTAGAAAAGGCTCGGGAAATAGATCCAAGAATCTTAGTAGAGGAAGGTTTAGAGGTAAGGGAGATTGAATGCGGAATAATTGGCAATTCAAAACTTTTAACCTCTGAGGTAGGTGAAGTAAAGTACGAAAGTGATTGGTATGATTACAATTCAAAATATTACTCAAATAATAAAATCACTATCCCTGCCAAAATAGATTCTAAAATTACAAAAGAAATTAAAGAAATTGCTATTCAAAGTTGTAGAGCACTAAATATTTTCGGTTTTGCAAGAGTAGATTTCTTTTTAGAAAAATCTTCAAATAAAATTTTGTTAAATGAAATAAATACAATCCCTGGTTTCACAAAAAACAGTATGTTTCCATTGCTTTGGAAAGCTTCAGGTTTAAATATTGAACAACTTGTGGCTAAACTGGTAGATATATCTCTAGATTTATAATTTAAATCAAATGTTGCATGGTCTTCTTTGGTTACCATTACTATTAATCTTCGTTTTATTAACTGCGCTAGGATGGTTAGAAAGAAGAAGGCAAAATCTTTTTAGGATCTGGGCCAATGGTTCTGAACTTTGTAAGTTAGATAGTTCAGGTGCAGCATCCTTAAAAGATGGGGAATTAAAGTGGAGCGCATTTGAAGCTGGTACATTTGAAGAAAAAGATAGTTTCACAATCAAGAAACTAGAATTAGTTGAATTAATGGCCCTAACTTCAGGAGAAGCTCCTCTTACAAATGAATCTCAAGGAAAGTGTAGATTGAGATTAGTAGGTGATGGGAAAGAGATGGATGTACCATTTTCAGATGCAGAGCAGGCGAGAAAATGGATGGAGCAATTGATGGAAAAAGCTAGATGTGATTTGTGAAAAACAAGAACAAAATTAACAATAGAAGCTTTTTATTACTAATTTTATTTTTATTTTCAACAAGCTTAATAAGTCTAAAAACTTTAAAATATTTAAATATTAAGGATATTAAAATATCTGGTAGTAAATTATTTTCGCAAACTGATTTAGTAAATAATTCATCTTTAAAATTTCCAACTAGGTTAATATTTATCAAAACTAGGTTTTTAGAACAAGAGTTAAAACAAAATTTATCACTCAAGAATGTTTCGGTAAGTAGACAAATATTTCCTTTTGGTTTAAAAATTCAAGTTAAAACAAGAACCCCAATAGCTTATGGAGAGAGAATATTAAATGACGAAAAAATATTAGGCTACATTGATGCAGATGGAATTTTTATCAATAAACAAAATGTAGATGAAAAAAATCTAAATAAATTAACCATTCAAGTTTTTGGATGGGAAGAAAAATTTAAAAAAATATTATCTGAAATTCTTATTGCCCAAGAGAATTATAAATTTGAGGTAGTTAAGATCACATTTTCACCAAATGGATTTTTGACTATTGAGGAAAAAGATTTAAAAACAATCTTTCTTGGATTTAATCCAAATTTAATCAACTATCAATTACAAATAATAGAAAATCTAAAAAATGAATTTCAAAAAAATAACTTTTCTAAAAAAATTGATAATATTGATCTTACTGATCCAAATAAACCAAAAATAAAAGTGTTCAAACCCTAATATTTGGGAATGAATTTAAAATAATTTTTTTTTATTAATGTAGTGTTGATTAGGGTTTAGCATTAAAAACAAAATATTTATTAAATAAATATTTTAAGGACTTTCCTCAACAAATTCCTACAGATGAGCTTAGTGAGTTCATAATGCACCCAATACTAGTATTAGATCCTTATTTAGAGATGAGCTTCGGTAACAATCCAAACTTTGATCAATCGAGAGAAATCCTTCCAAGCCAAAATGCCAAAATAGAAGTTATTGGCGTTGGTGGTGGTGGAAGCAACGCAGTTAACAGAATGATAAATAGTGATCTTGAGGGTGTATCATTTAGAGTCCTGAATACTGATGCACAAGCACTACTGCAATCTTCTGCTGAGCGTAGAGTCCAACTTGGACAAAATCTTACAAGAGGTCTTGGTGCAGGAGGCAATCCAAGTATTGGGCAAAAAGCTGCGGAAGAATCTAGAGACGAGCTTCAACAAGCTTTAGAGGGATCTGATCTAGTATTTATAGCTGCTGGAATGGGTGGCGGGACTGGAACAGGGGCAGCTCCTGTTGTTGCAGAAGTAGCTAAACAAAGTGGTGCACTAACTGTGGGTATAGTTACTAAACCATTTTCTTTTGAAGGTAAAAGAAGGATGCGTCAAGCAGAAGAAGGAATTGCAAGACTAGCTGAAAATGTTGATACTCTTATTGTAATTCCAAATGACAGATTAAAAGACGTTATAGCAGGAGCTCCACTTCAA
The DNA here is from genome assembly GCA_003213275.1 of Prochlorococcus sp. AG-424-M03. Classification (GTDB taxonomy): domain Bacteria; phylum Cyanobacteriota; class Cyanobacteriia; order PCC-6307; family Cyanobiaceae; genus Prochlorococcus_A. Next base: position 25,160 of record QCNH01000001.1, read on the forward strand.
GAAGCATTTAGGAATGCAGATGATGTTTTAAGAATGGGAGTCAAAGGTATAAGTGACATAATTACTTGTCCGGGATTAGTTAATGTTGATTTCGCTGATGTTAGATCAGTTATGACAGAAGCAGGTACTGCTCTTCTTGGAATAGGTATTGGTTCAGGTAGATCGAGAGCTTTAGAGGCGGCACAAGCAGCAATGAATAGTCCTTTATTAGAAGCAGCTAGAATTGATGGAGCGAAAGGTTGCGTTATAAATATTACTGGTGGGAAAGACATGACTTTAGAAGACATGACCTCCGCATCTGAAATTATCTATGATGTTGTTGATCAAGAAGCTAATATAATTGTTGGTGCAGTTGTTGATGAAGCAATGGAAGGAGAAATACAAGTTACTGTGATTGCTACCGGATTTGAAACAAATCAACCTTTAAAACAACAAAGAATTAAAAACAGACTTTCAAATCAACCACTATATAATATGACTGATAACAAAGAATCTGGAGCTAGTATTCCTGAATTCTTAAGATTGAGACAAAATAAAAAAGATATAGATTAGTAAGTAAAATAGAGTGACTCGGTTATCTCGCCTGCCTCAAGCATCCCTTGTGGCTGCTACCTTCCGGTCCTGACCAGGTTTAGGCGTTAAAACCGCGAAAGGCCGAGTCACAAACATACTAGCAATTCTTGATTAAAAAAGATACATAAATTTCTTATGTTACCTTCAGACCTCGTTAAATATAAAAAAAAATCTCAAAAAATCATTGCACTAACGGCATGGGACTCTATATCTGGATCCATTGCAGAACAAGCTAATGTAGATCTCGTCTTAGTGGGAGATTCCTTAGCCATGGTCTGTTTAGGATACCAATCCACATTACCTTTAACTTTAGAAAACATTATTTATCATACTAACGCTGTTTCGAGAGGGTTTAAAAAGAGAATTGAAGAACAACCGTTAATAGTTTCTGATATGCCTTTTTTGACCTATCAATGTGGAGAGGACAAAGCTGTGGAGTATGCAGGGAAAATCATTCAAAACACTTATGCAAAAGCTGTAAAGGTCGAAGGGGCTGAACCAGAAATACAAAAAGTGATCTCTAGAATAATAAGAATGGGAATCCCTGTTATGGGTCATCTAGGACTTACACCACAAAGCTATTTAAATCTTGGATTAAAAAAACAAGGCGAAAGCTTAGAAAGCCAAGAAAAAATCAAAAGAGAGGCATCCATGCTCGAAAAATTAGGATGTTTTTCAATAGTTCTTGAACATATTCCTGAGTTGCTTGCTAAAGAAATAAAAAATAATTTATCAATTCCTACAATAGGCATTGGTGCAGGCAATTATTGCGATGGGCAAGTAAGAGTTACTGCAGATTTATTAGGCCTTAATGATGATCAACCACCCTTCTGCCAACCGATTATTCAAGGTAAGAAATTATTTAAGGATACATTAAAAGAATGGGTAGCCTCTGAAAGACTTAATTAATCTCAGCCCACCACTTAAACATTGAAATAAGAACTTGATTACTTAGCTCCATACCTTTTGGATCACTTAAAAAAAATCTATTCCCATTTCTCAGTAATAATCCACTTTCAAGGAATTTCTCCCATTCTTGAAGCAATTTTATTAAATTACTTTCAAATTTTTTATTTTCCCAGTTTTGTTCTTTTAAGACTTTAAAGATATCTATACCCTCTTTAAGTCTCAATCCCAACATTATTTTTTCATCCAATTCTTGATAAACAAATTTTTTTTTAATTAGCGATGAATCTATATTTAGTGAGCATTGCCTAATCACCCATTCCTTGTATTCTTTACTAACTCTTGGTCTAGTAAGCTTTTCCCCCCATGGTGAACTAGTGGAGCCTTGACCAAAACTCCACCAGCCTAAACCACTCCAATAAACTTTATTATGTCTCGATTGATGACTTGGGAGACAATAGTTAGAAATCTCATATCTTGAGTACCCTGAGCTTTTTAAAATCAAATGAGTTGATTCACTATTTCTAAAAGCTTCTTCATCACTCGGGAGCTGTAATTTCCCCAATTTAACTAATTTTTTAAAAACAGTTCCATTTTCAATATTTAAATCGTAAATGGATATATGAGGAGGAGAAAACGTTATTGTTTTTTTTAAGTCCTCTTGCCATTCTTTAAATCCACTAAGTGGCAAGTTTTGAATTAAATCTAAGCTCCAACTTTTTATTAACCCAGATTTATATACTTTCTTCAACCATAAACAAGATTTCTCAGCATCTTCTCTCAAATGCCTTCTCCCTGACTTTTGAAGTATTTGATTATTAAAACTTTGAACTCCCAGACTAAATCTATTTATTCCAGCATTTATGAATCCATAAAGATCATCTAAATCAAAACTTGCTGGATCAACTTCCATAGTAATTTCAGCACCATAGTCAACTCCATAATTTTCTTTAAAAAGATCAATTAACTTTTTGATTTGTTGGGGATCCAAAATTGATGGTGTACCACCACCTAAATAAATTGTCGACAGAGGTGATTTATGTTTAATTGACAATATTTCTTTGTGTAAAAAGTGCAAATATTCTTTAACAGTATTACTTCCATAACCCCGTAAAGTATCAACTTTATCTCCTAGTGGAATAACAGCAAAATCACAATAAAAACACCTTCTATGGCAAAAAGGTATGTGTATATATGCACTTCTAGGAAACTTATTCATAATCTAAATCGATTTTTAAGCTGCAGAAAGTTATGAAGGATCGAAAAAAATAAAATCCTTATTTACTCAATTAATAAATCCTAGTAGATTATAGATATGACAGATATCATAGTATTAATTTTATTTGTATTGTCTGGAGCTGCTTCAGGTTGGCTCGGGGTTGATTTATTGCCCATAGACATTCTCAAACAGGTATCTAATGTAGAAGGTTTTAGAATTGTTTTAGCAATAATAGGTTTTTTCATAGGATTAGCTGCTGGTTTTGTATTCCTTCAACTGAGAAAGACGTTTCTTGATCAAATAAGGACAATGCCCACTGATTTATTAATAAGTAGATCAGTTGGCTTAATATTAGGATTATTAGTTGCCAATCTCCTGCTTGCTCCAATTCTGTTAATCCCCATCCCTAGAGAAGTCTTTTTTGCGAAACCCTTAGCGGCTATATTAAGCAATATATTCTTTGGGGTACTTGGTTATAAGTTAGCGGATACACATGGTAGGACATTATTGAGATTATTCAATCCAAATAATACTGATGCATATCTAGTGAATGAAGGAATACTTCCAGCTGCAAGTCCAAAAATTCTAGATACAAGTGTAATTATTGATGGAAGAATAAATGGACTGTTAAGTTGCGGCTTGTTGGAAGGGCAATTAATTGTTGCTCAAAGTGTAATTGATGAATTACAAACTTTAGCTGATTCAAGCAGTAATGAAAAAAGGTCCAAAGGAAGGCGAGGTTTAAAATTGTTAAAAGAATTAAGAGATTTATACGGTAGAAGACTTGTAATCAACCCAACAAAGTATGAAGGTAATGGGGTAGATGAAAAGCTCCTTAAAATAACTGAGGATATGACAGGGACTTTAATTACGGCTGATTATAATCTCTCTCAAATTGCGGAAGTTAAAGAATTAAAAGTTATGAATTTGAGTGATTTAGTTATTGCTTTAAGACCAGAAGTGCAGCCAGGAGAATCACTAAACATAAAAATTGTAAGAGAAGGAAAAGAAAAAATGCAAGGTATTGGATATTTAGATGACGGAACAATGGTTGTTATTGACGAAGCAAAGAATTATGTAGGTAGCAGATTAGATATTGTTATTACAGGAGCATTACAAACTCCCACTGGAAGAATGGTCTTTGGAAAACTGATAAATAATCCTGAGTCAAACAAATCTTTTAAATCACCAGCGACACAGGGCTAAATCTAGCTAGAATCAGATCAATCTTAATTTTGTGATACAAATGACTGTATCTGCTCCTTATTACGGCGAAAACACTGTCATGAGGACCCCGCCCCCTGATCTGCCCTCTCTTTTACTAAAAGAGCGAATTGTCTATCTCGGTTTACCATTATTTTCAGATGATGATGCGAAAAGACAACTAGGTATGGATGTTACTGAGCTAATCATTGCTCAGCTTCTTTATCTAGAGTTTGAAGACCCAGAAAAACCTATCTTTTTTTATATAAATTCCACAGGGACAAGTTGGTACACTGGTGATGCGGTTGGGTTTGAGACAGAAGCTTTCGCTATCTGCGATACTATAAGCTATATTAAACCTCCAGTACATACAATATGTATCGGACAAGCAATGGGAACTGCTGCAGTTATCCTTTCATCTGGTACTAAAGGGCAAAGAGCGGCTCTTCCTCATGCCTCTATTGTTTTACATCAACCTATCAGCGGGGCAAGAGGTCAAGCAACTGATATTCAAATAAGAGCCGAAGAAGTTTTGAAAAATAAAAAATCAATGCTAGAGATTCTATCTCGTAATACTGGTAAGACTATTGAAGAATTATCTAAAGACTCAGACCGGATGAGTTATCTCAACCCTCAAGAAGCATTAGATTATGGAGTTATCGATAGAATACTCACAAGCCAAAAAGATTTACCAAATAACATTTAACTCTCACAAAAAACTACTTTAAAATTATGCCAATAGGAACTCCAAGCGTGCCTTATAGACTTCCAGGAAGTCAATACGAAAGATGGGTTGACATATATACCAGATTAGGTGTTGAAAGAATTCTTTTTCTTGGACAAGAAGTTAACGATGGGATTGCCAATAGCCTGGTCGCACAAATGCTTTATCTTGATTCTGATGACAATTCCAAACCTATCTATCTATACATAAATAGCCCAGGAGGATCAGTAACAGCTGGCTTGGCTATATATGACACTATCAAATACGTAAAAAGCGATGTAGTAACAATATGCGTAGGTCTGGCAGCCTCAATGGGTGCATTCTTATTGGCTGCTGGAACAAAAGGTAAAAGAGTTGCTTTGCCTCACAGCAGAATAATGATTCATCAACCCCTTGGGGGAACATCTCAACGCCAAGCGAGTGATATTGAAATAGAAGCTAAGGAAATTTTAAGAATTAAAGACATGTTAAACATGTCTATGGCAGATATGACAGGTCAATCATTTGAGAAAATTGAAAAGGATACAGATAGAGATTATTTTCTAAGTGCAGAAGAGGCAAAAAACTATGGCCTAATTGATAGAGTAATAACACATCCAAGCGAAGCAAATCCTTCTTAAATTTTCTAAATAATATTTTAATTTTAATTTTTAAATTTATGATTTATTGGTTTATTTACACATTTAATGTCTAAAATATTAACTATCAAATGCTAAGAAGCTACAACTAATGACCCAACTCTTTTACGACACAGATGCTGATCTAAGTCTTTTAAATAATAAAACAATAGCGATAATTGGATATGGATCACAAGGTCACGCACATGCCCTAAATCTTAAAGATAGCGGTATGGATGTAATTGTTGGATTATATAAAGGAAGCAAGTCTGAAAGCAAGGCTATTAGTGATGGTCTCCAAGTGTTTAGTGTTTCAGAAGCTTGCGAAAAAGCAGACTGGATTATGATTCTCCTGCCAGATGAGTTTCAGAAAAATGTTTACCTAAAAGAAATAGAACCAAACTTAAAAGAGGGAAAGATATTAAGTTTTGCTCATGGCTTTAATATAAGATTCGGACTTATCAAACCCCCTAGTTTTGTAGATGTTGTAATGATTGCTCCAAAAGGACCTGGACACACTGTTCGTTGGGAATACCAAAATGGTCAAGGAGTTCCTGCATTGTTCGCAGTAGAGCAGGATTCTTCTGGAAATGCAAGATCACTAGCGATGGCTTACGCTAAAGGGATTGGCGGAACGAGAGCTGGGATACTTGAAACGAATTTCAAAGAAGAGACAGAAACTGATTTATTTGGCGAACAAGCGGTTTTATGCGGAGGCTTATCAGAACTCGTAAAATCTGGCTTCGAAACTCTTGTAGAAGCTGGATATCAACCAGAACTTGCTTACTTTGAATGCTTACATGAAGTCAAACTAATTGTCGATCTAATGGTGAAGGGAGGCTTATCTCAAATGAGAGATTCCATTTCTAATACTGCAGAATATGGAGATTATGTAAGTGGCAAAAGACTTATCAATAGTGATACAAAGAAAGAAATGCAGAAAATTCTAAAAGATATTCAAGATGGAACTTTCGCTAAGAATTTTGTAGAAGAATGCGATAAAAATAAACCCTTAATGACAAAACTGAGAGAAGAGAACTCAAAACATGAAATTGAGAAAGTAGGTAAAGGTCTGCGCTCGATGTTCAGTTGGCTAAAGTAAATTTATTTTTAATATTTCTTGGATCAGTTGGTTTTGATTTATTGATCGGAGATCCAAGATTTTTAGTTCACCCTGTTCAAATAATTGGCTTTTACATAAAAAAAACATCTGATTACCTCAGAAATAATTTTCGAGAAAATAAAAAAATATTATTTTGGAGTGGTTTTATTGTTTCCATATCCACTATTGGAATTAGTTTTACTTTAGGTAAATTAATAGAACTAAGTTATTTTCAATTAAGAAATAATTTTTTTTGTGGATTGTTAATTTTTTTGGGACTTTCAAGTTGTATAGCGACTAAAGGACTTATTTCAAGTGTGAAAGAGATCGCAAATCTAATAGAACTCAATGAAATTAGTGATGAAAATGAAAGAATAATCAAAGAGAAAGTGCAAAGAATAGTAAGTAGGGATGTAAGGTCATCTTCTATACAACATCTTTTGAGATCAAGTACTGAGAGTCTTACCGAAAATTCTGTTGATGGAATATTTGGGCCATTATTTTGGATATTTTTTGGAATTATTTTAATGAATTTTTCAATTTTTTTACCAGGGCCTTTATCACTTGGTTTTTCTTATAAAGCAATAAGTACTTTAGATTCAATGATAGGGTACAAATATGATTACTTTAGATATTTAGGTTTTTTCAGTGCGAAAATCGAAGATATTTTTACTTTTATTCCTTCAAGATTAGTTTTAATAACACTACCTTTAGTTAGTTCTAAATTTAATGAGTATAAATCAATCATAAAAAAAAGTTATCATGATGGCAAAAAGTATGATTCCCCTAATTCTGGGATTTCAGAAGCTATATTTGCTTATATTTCGGATATTAAATTAGGAGGAAAAAGTAAATATAAAAATAAAATTATTGAAAAACCAATAATCAATGAAAGTGGAGTTGTTTGCACTGGAGAGAAAATCGACTTAATTTGTAAATTAATTTTGAGATTACAATTTTTATGGATAATAATCTTTGTCTTAATATTTTTTATGATTTCGAGTTTAATTTAATAATAAATTAGTTTTAAAACTACTAATATAAATAAAAAAGACTCTATGCAAGAACAAAATTCTCCAATAGAAGATCAAGACAATGATTTCACCAATACATCATCATCTAATAATGAATATTCAAAATGGGTAGATAATCAGGGAGATGAAGTAAAGAATGTTTTTGGATTTAATAGCAGTGCAGAGCTTGTTAATGGAAGAGCAGCAATGGTCGGATTCTTAATGCTCATATTAACTGAGTTGGTTTTTAGCGGAAAACCTGTAACGTCTTCAATCTTTGGTATTAATTAAAAATGGTAGAAAAAAAGTCTAATCCAATAAAAGTATTCCTATACATATCTGTATGGGTAATAATTTGGGGCACATTAGGTTCTTTGATAGATTATCCTCTATATAAAAATAAAATTTATTTAGAAGGAAGCATATATCAGTATCTTACTTTTACAATTACAGCAGTAATTTCCTTCATATGTGCAAAGTTTTTTTATAAAAAAATTGAGTTATAAAAACTTGTACCTAAATTTCTTAATAATTTTAGCTGGTTCTTTATTGTCATTTGACTCATATAAAATCCACTGATGTGTCTCAGTATCATGGTCACAACCATAACTTCCAGTTAAGCTATCATAGCTTGATAGAGTTGAGTGACAATACTGATCTGCCTCAAAAGCAGAGTCATAACCAGTTAGAAAATATATCAAAAACAGAACAAGTACTAACAAAAAAAATCCTTGGAAAACTAGATTAATTACCTTCATAAGATATCCCAAATTCTTAATATATCATCTATAAAACTTTTCGATCTAAAAATATAGTCAACGTCCAATATTTAAAACAAAGTCATGGAATTTTTGATTATTTAGATACAAGATAACTATGAGTAATAAAATTCCATTCAAGCCAAGTACTATTGATGCAAGAATATTTTGTTGTTTTTTACTTGGCAAAGTATAAGTAATTTTTTTGTCTCTAATAAAAGAAGGTAAGAATTTATTTTCTTTCTTTACATCTTTTATTTCAGTATCATTATTCACTTCATTATCAGAGAAACCTTTTGACATTAAAATTTAAATAGCAATTTTATAATATTCCAAAAAAAGAAATTATTTTAATAATTAACAATTTTTATTCACATATGGAATCATCAATGAAATTCTTTTCTTGGACAAATTTTTTAAAAAGTAAGCTTCAATAAGTTCCGACTGCAACCCCAATAAACTTGATTGACACTTGAATCTATTTTGATTAAAAACTACTAATTGAAGTTTTTCTATTTGAGAAACTAATTCTCTACATATTTGGTTTTGAGAATCTTTAATACATTCACTCGATTGTTTTATAATATTAGATTTTGATGGTATTGTTTCTGCCATAAGGAAATTAGATAATAATAAAATTTTTAGGAATAAAATAGTTAAAAATTTCATTACTTCTGAAGACTTAATATTTGAGATAAGTTATTAAAAGTTTTTAATAGGAATGATAGTATTTAATATCGATTAAAAAAAAAGATGCTCTACATGAGCACCTTATTAGTATTAAGGGAAGAATTAGATTAAAAAGATTATCCTTGAACTCTGTCCTTAAAAAGTTTACCTGCTGAGAATGTAGGAACTCTTTTAGCAGGTATTGCGATTTTTTCGCCTGTCTTAGGGTTTAATCCCTGTCTTGCAGAACGATCTCTTGGCTCAAAAGAGCCAAATCCTAGTATGGAGACTTTTTTGCCTTCCACTACTGAATCAACAATAGTTTCAATAGCTGCATCAACAACTAAAGAAACATCCGTTTTTGTGAGCTCGGTACGAGCAGCAACAAGATTTACTAAATCAGCTTTGTTCATTGAATTGTTTATAAAGCAGAGATTCAAAAGACGAGAGTATTAATCAAGTCTAAAAACCTCGAACTTGCACATCATATGGAGCAAATACAAATACGGCAACCGAAAATGCCGGCGGCGCAAAGCTTTATACAAATTTTAGGGACATTTTTAGCTATATTATTTAATTATGAAGCGTCAAATTTTTAATCTATACAAAAACAGCCTATGTCTTTTAAAATAGGCAAAACAATTGGTAATACTGGATTTAGCCTTAAAAATTTTAACTTTATTTATCCAACAGCAAAATGTCTAAAGGTAATGAAGTCACGAATTTAAACTATTTATTATTTTTTATTAATTTTCATATATATTTCCTTCTCATCACATGAAATAGCATAATTTGTATTTTGAAATCAAGAAAAATCTGTTTTCCTCATGATTAAACTTTCTCTGTAAATCATGTAATTAACTGAGTAAATGGATGGATAAATTGCAATAAGTTAGAAAATTAATATTATTCTTGATTTAAGGAAGTTGATTAGTGAAACCTTAAATTTGAGTTTTTTTTGAATTTTGCATCTATTATTCAAATATCAGTAATTTGAATAAAATATCTAAATATTTAACTAATCAATGATAAGTAGACAGTGACTCATATCAATAAAGGCAAACCATTTCCTTTAGGAAGTTCTCTAACTTCAGAAGGAGTTAATTTTTCCCTAATAGCCACAAATGCAGAATATGTAGAAATCTTATTGTTTGAGGAAGAGGAATCTATTTCCCCAAAAACCATATTCAAACTAGATCATAATTACCATAATACTGGTCCTTACTGGCATGCTGAAATAAGAAATTTAAATGAAGGTTGTATTTATGCTTTTAGAATAAAACAAAAAAATAATGATATTAACAATAACTACGAAAAAAAAGTTTTACTTGATCCATGTTCAAGGGGTATTACTGGATGGGGAAATTATAAAAGAGAAAACGCATTAAAAAAGCATGACAATTCCAATTCTTGCCTTAAAAGCGTTGTTTGCGATAGAAAATTATTTAATTTTAAAGATTATCCAAGACCGAAACATTCTTGGGAAGAAACAATTATTTATGAACTCCATATCAAAGCTTTCACTGAAACAACTGATAAAGATGACAGTTGTTTTAAGAAATTTTTAAAAAAAATTCCGTATCTCAAAGAACTGGGTATTACGACAATTGAATTACTTCCAATTTTTTGTTTTGATCCAACTGATGCCCCAAATGGTCTAAAAAATTTTTGGGGTTATAGTCCAATCAATTGGTTTACTCCGCATTTTGAATATCTTTCAAATGAATCCGCCGAAAAGAATAGAGAGGAATTTAGAAGATTAGTGGAGGAATGTCATAAAGCAGACATTGAAGTCATCTTAGATGTTGTATATAATCACACTTCTGAAGGAGATTCTGAAGGGCCTGCAATATCTTGGAAAGGTATAGATGAAAATCTTTTTTACTTTATTGGAAAAGATAAAAATTATCAGGACGTCTCTGGCTGTGGTAATACTATTGCAGCAAACAGAGGATTAGTTAGAAAACTAATAATTGAATCATTAAAATGTTGGGCAAGTGAATTAGGAGTTGATGGTTTTAGATTTGATTTAGGAATTGCCCTATCAAGAGGAGAAAATCTTTCTCCGCTCGATAATCCTCCAATTTTTGAAGATATAGAATCTGAACCAGAACTTATTGATATCAAATTGATAAGTGAACCATGGGATTGTGGTGGTTTATATAAAATAGGGGATTTCCCATCGAAGAATACTTTTACTTGGAATGGTCATTTTAGAGATGACTTGCGTAGATTCTGGAAAGGAGATAAAGATACAGCTTGGAATATGTGCGATAAAATAAAAGGTAGTCCATCAATTTATAAAGAAAATAATATTTTTCCAAAATCAATAAATTTTATTACTTCACATGATGGATTCACCCTCAAAGATTTAGTAACATTTAATAAAAAACATAATTTTGCGAATAAAGAACAAAATAGAGATGGTGATAACCATAACAATTCTTGGAATCATGGGATTGAGGGCCCAACTACAAACTTATTAATAAATGATTTAAGAAAAAGACAACAAAAAAATCTTCTTCTTAGTTTACTTATCTCTAGAGGAGTTCCAATGTTACTCATGGGTGATGAAATAGGTAGGTCACAAGGAGGTAACAATAATTCTTGGTGCCAAAATAATTTATTAGGTTGGATGAATTGGGATCATAGTGAACAAGATTTGGAATTATTAAACTATTTTAAATATGTTATAAAAATTCGAAAAAAACTTATAAACATTTTTAATCCATCGTTATTAACTAACAATGAGAACGATGAAAACACTCCAAGATATCATTGGCATGGAACAAAATTAGATAGCCCAGATTGGAGTAGCTGGTCTCACACAGTTGCCTTTAGCCTTAACAAAGGTGACACTAATCCTCTGGTCTGGATAGGTTTAAATGCATATTCAAAAAGTATCGATTTCCCTCTTCCAAAATGTAAATATAATTGGTTAAAGGTTATTGATACTAGCATGCCAGAGATTTTTGAACCCAGAACTATTAATCAAAAATCTGTTTTAATAAAGAGTAGAAGCTCTCTATTAATCATTTCACAAGAAATATTTGGAGAAAAAAATAATATATTCTAAAAGCGGGCGGCGGGAATCGAACCCGCATCTTCAGCTTGGAAGGCTGAGGTTTTACCACTAAACCACGCCCGCAATAAGTAATAGAATTACACTTGTAATAATACATTATCAAACAATCAACCAAGTAAAAAGATTGGAAAATTCACACTCAAAAAATATATCGGGATCAAGAACTAGATTAATGCTTTCCTACGGGCTTGGAGATGCTGGGACAGGGCTTGCTAATGCTCAATTTGGTTTTTACCTCTTCCCATTCTTTACTTGTGCGGCTGGATTACCCCCTTGGATAGCAAGTTCCATCTTGATGATAATCAAGCTCTGGGATGCAATTAATGATCCTTTGATTGGCTGGATGAGCGACCATACCCAATCAAGATGGGGGCCAAGACTACCTTGGATGATTGGAGCATCACTTCCTTTGGGAATTTTTTTAGCTGCAATGTGGTGGATACCCAATGATTACAGCATCAAAGAAAAAACTTTTTATTACATATGCACATCAATTTTGTATATGACAGCTTACACATCTGTCAATCTTCCTTACGGAGCATTATCAACAGAAATTAGTGAAGATGAAAATATAAGAACTAGACTTAACGCAGCCCGATTTACTGGCTCAATATTAGCTTCTTTAACAGGATTAACTGTAGGTGCAATATTTCTAACTAAAGGAGATACTGGTTACCTAACTATGGGAAGAATATCTGGCACGATGGTTATAGTAATAACATTACTTTCTACTTGGGGCCTAGCTCCATATGCAAAGGTCGCAAGAAAACCTATCAATAAAATACAACCAATAAAAAATCAATTCAAGCGTATTTTAAAAAATAAAGTTTTTATAAAAGTGATATATCTTTATTTACTTCTCTGGTGTGGACTTCAGTTAATGCAAACAGTTTCATTAATATATTTGCAACAAGTCATGAATGTACCAAGAGGGATATCCTTTTGGATTATCATTCCTTTTCAAATAAGTGCTCTATTAGGATTGCAAATCTGGAGCTTTTATTCTAATAAATACGGAAGAGTTAAAGCATTAAAAATAGGTGGACTCATATGGATTGGTGGTTGCTTGATTGCAATGATATTACCTCCATTGTCAAATAATTTTGAAATAAGTAATTTCAATATAGATTCTATAAAAATGTTATTTTTATTTCTAACAATATTATTTGTTGGTTTTGGTGCATCAACAGCATATTTAATACCTTGGTCTTTATTGCCAGACGCTATTGATCATGACCCAGATAAGGCAGCAGGAATTTATACTGCTTGGATGGTTTTATGCCAAAAATTAGGTATTGCTTTAAGCGTAGGATTATTTGGCTATCTTCTCACTCTTGCTGGGTTCAAGCAAGCAGGCTGTCAGGGAATTATTGATATCACTCAACCAGACTCTGCATTAATAACAGTAAGGATTTGTATGGGTTTAATACCTTCTATACTTGTCTACTGGGGTCTATTAATTATGAGAAAATGGGATCAAGAATTAATTACGAACTAATATAGAAATATGTATTATCCTAGGTTTTTCAAAAGACTCCTAAGCAGCCTAATCATTGGCGGGCAAGCAATCAATTTTATCTTTAAAGGTAAAATTTCCAAAAATGATCTCTTTGATCAACTAATGGAGTCAGGTCCGGGAAGTTTGTTAATTGTATTAATTACAGGAATTGCTGCGGGTACAGTATTTAATATTCAAGTTGCATCACAACTAACAAGTATGGGTGTTTCAAGTGAAATAGGAGGCTTATTAGCAGTAGGAATGGCGAGAGAAATGGCTCCTCTTCTAACTGCTACCTTAATGACTGGAAAGGTTGCTACCGCTTATGCTGCTCAACTAGGCACTATGAAAGTTACAGAACAAATTGAAGCTATAACAATGTTAAGAACTGAACCAGTCCAATATTTGGTAGTCCCAAGGTTACTCTCGATGGTAATAATGTCTCCGATACAGTGTCTTTTGTTTTTATCAGTAGCTTTGTGGAGTGGACAAATTTGGAGCACAATATTTTATAAAGTTCCTCCAATAGTTTTTTGGACATCCGTAAGATCAGGTAATGTTAGTTTAACCAGCACAGACTTAACTTCAATGTTAATAAAATCTGTAGTATTTGGATTACTTATTTCAATTATTGCTTGCGGATATGGACTTACCACCAAAGGTGGTCCAAAAGAAGTTGGAACAAGTACAACAGGTGCTGTTGTAATGACTCTCGTTACTGTATCTTTAATGGATGTATTACTAACACAAATTTTATTTGGATAATTCAATGTTTAACACTAAATCAAAAAAAGAAGAACCAGTAATAATATCACCATCATTTCAATTGCCAATCATTGTAATAGTCTTAAGTTTTATGCTTTTATTTTTGAATATTGGTTATTGGCCAACTATAATTTCTGCGTCTTTTAGCTTTTTCTTATTGCTTCAGTCTTTTACCTTAAGAATAAAAATAACAAATGATGATTTCATCGTTTTACAATTAGGGAAAGAAATTAGAACTTTTCCATTCAAGAACTGGATATCATGGAAATTCTTTTTCCCTGTAATCCCAGGTATTTTTTATTTTAGAGAAAAGTCCAGTCCTCATTTATTACCAATATTATTTAATGCAAAGCAATTAAAAGATGAACTTTTAAAAAAAGTTGAGTCCCTGGAAATTAAAAATTCCTAAAACTTAGTGTTTACTTCATCATCAAAATTATTTAAATGACCAATACAGAAAGTCCAAACAATAATCCTGAGAAGGAATTAATACTAGCTAAGTCTATTTCAGATGATAAAACCAAACCAATTAGTAAGAACAATACAACGCCAAATAAAAAAACTGCTTTAAAAAAGGACAACCCAAAAAAATCTTTTGATGAAATTTCTAATCAGATTTTTAGCGATCTCGTCACAAAAAAAGACTCTTTAGTTAAAGAAATATCAGAGTTAGAAACAAAAAAAAATGAATTAGAAAAAGATATTGAGTCAAATTTTAAAGGACAGTCAGATAATATCGCTAAAAGAGTTAAAGGCTTTCAAGAATACTTAACTGGTGCTTTGCAGAATCTTTCACAAAACGTTGAGAAACTTGAATTAGTTTCTCAACCAATAATCGTAAAGCCATCTCCCCTTGATGAAAAAAAGCAAAACAGTATCACCAATAATGTGGTTAATGTTCCTGCTCTTTCTGAAACATTTAAACCAGATGAACAGATTATAAAAAGCTGCTTTTCAACTTTCACAGAACAACCTGATTTTTATGCTGAACCTTGGAAATTAAGAAGAAGCCTTGATTCATCAGATATAGAAATCATGGATGATTGGTTCTTTAATATGGGTGGGAGAGGTTCTCTAGAAAGTAGAGGATCTCGACAAAAAAATGCCTTATTATCAGCTGGTTTAATATCTATTCTTGGCGAATTATATGGAGATCAGTTTCAGACTCTTATTTTAGCTTCGCAACCTGAACGTTTAGGAGAATGGAGAAGAATTCTTCAAGATTCTCTTGGTCTCACTAGAGATGACTTTGGACCTAATAGTGGGATTGTTCTTTTTGAAAGGCCTGAAGGTGTTATCGAAAGAGCTGATAGATTAGAAGCCAATGAAGAATTGCCATTTATTATCATTGATGCAGCAGAAACCTCTGTTGAAATTCCAATACTTCAGTTCCCATTATGGGTTGCATTTGCTGGTTCAGATAGTGAAATTTACGATGATCTTGAATTAAACTAATCTTTATGAATATCTTAATAATTTTTACAAGTTATCTTTTAGGATCAATTCCTACAGGTTTCTTAATTGGAAAATATCTTAAAAATATAGATCTAAGGACTATAGGTTCTGGATCTACAGGTGCCACAAATGTCTTAAGAAATGTTGGGAAATGGCCAGCACTTTTTGTATTTATAGTAGACGTTGGGAAAGGCCTTATTGCAGTAAAAATTGCTCAATATTACACAGCTCAAGGATTAATAGAAGTTATAGCAGGCATATCAGCTATCTCAGGACATATTTGGCCAATATGGCTCAGAGGTAAAGGAGGTAAAGCTGTTGCGACTGGATTAGGTATGTTTTTAGCTCTTTCTTGGAAAGTTGGACTAGCATCACTTGGCATTTTTTTAATCGTACTAACAAAAACTAAATTTGTTTCTTTATCCAGTATTTCAGCTGCATTCTTACTTCCTATCTTTATGTTTTTTTACCTGGGTAATTTTATACACTCTTACTTTTTTATAAGTTTAATTGTGGCATTATTAGTAATCTGGAAACATAGAACAAACATAACAAGATTGCTCAAGGGAGAAGAATCTAAAATTAATCAGAATTAATAGATTTAAATATTGCTATTACAGCTTTATTAGGATCTATAGCTTTTGATATTGATCTACCAATGACTAATTTAGAAGCGCCATTATCTATAGCTTCATGGGGAGTCATAATTCTATTTTGATCATCTTTATTTTCAATCTTTAACCTGATACCTGGTGTAATTAGTTCAAAATTATCCTTATAAATAGATCTCAACATTTTTACCTCCCAAGGGGAACAGACACATCCATCTAATCCAGCATCAAAAGACAACTTTGCAAGTCTTAAGACATTTTCTTCAATTGAATTATTTCTATCAAGATCAGTTTGAAAATCTTTAAGAGAAAAGCTTGTTAAAACAGTTATTCCTACAACAAAAGGAGGTTTTCCTCTGACTGAGGAGGCTCCTTCCAAAGATGCTTTTTTCGAATCCTTAAGAGCTTTTAGACCTGCTGAAGCATGAATAGAAATAATATCAACCCCTAATTTTGAAACTTGGAAACATGCTGCACTCATGGTATTTGGAATATCATGAAATTTTAAATCTAAAAATATTTTTTTATTTAAACTTTTTAAAATTTCAATAACTCTTGGACCTTCCCTAACAAAAAGCTCTAAACCAACTTTCACCCACTTAATATTAGGACATTTTTCTAGAAGTAATTTTGCTTGACTTAAATCTAGTCCATCAATTGCCAATATTATTTTATCTTCTGAATTAAATCTGTTATTCATCAATTTTTAGTTTCCAAACCTCTTAATTATTTTTTTCCCAATTTGCAAAATTTTTCCTTTCAAATCATTTTTTGAATCAAAAACTAAATCAGGATTTATTACTTTCTGACTATCAATTTTTACACCCCCACCTTTAATAGATCTTTTGGATTCGCTGCTTGATTTGAAAAGTTTTAGAGCACTTAGCAAGTAAAAAAACTTAACTGGAAAAACTATTTCTTTTAATGAAATCTCTGGAATTTCTCCAACTTTTTCTTTGTGTCCAAGAAATAATTTTTCGCAGTTTGATTGCGCTTTTAATGATTCTTCAGCCCCGTGGAATAAAGTAGTAACTTCTAAAGCCATTCTTCTCTGTAATTCACGAGGATTTAAGTTTTCAAGCAAACTTAAATCTAATTCAGTAAGTAATTCAAAATAGGTAGGAATTATATTATCGGGTACTTTTTCTAATTTTGAATACATTGAAAGAGGATCATCAGTCAAACCTACAGTATTAAATTCAGATTTACTCATCTTCTTAATTCCATCTAAGCCTGTCAAAATTGGCAACAGAACACCAAATTGAGGTTCTTGTTTAAAATGCCTTTGAAGATCTCTTCCTATTGCAATATTAAATTTCTGATCTGTACCTCCAAGCTCAATATCTGATTGAACAATCACCGAATCGTAACCTTGTAATAGTGGATATAAGAATTCATGCAAAGCAATTGGAACTTGAGAAGTATACCTTTTATTAAATTCCTCCTTAGCTAGCATTTGACTCACTGTTGCACTCCCCATTAATTCAATTATCGAATTAAGATCTAATCCTTTTAACCATTCACTGTTATATCTAATTTCTATTCTATCTTTTGAATCAAAATCTAAAATAGATTCATTAGCTGGTTTACCCATTCCTAGTTGGGTTAAATATGTTTTTGCATTATCCTTAACTTGTTTTTCCGACAACTGCACTCTTGTTTTGTTTTTTCCAGTTGGGTCTCCAATTTGAGCAGTAAAATCTCCAATAATTAAAACTGCAACATGTCCGTTATCTTGAAATGCCCTAAGTTTTTTGAACAATATGCTGTGACCAAGATGAATATCTGTTCCAGTTGGATCGATTCCGAGTTTAACCCTTAATTTTTTATTATTTTTTTTCGCATGATCAATTATCTCCGAAAAAGTTTGATCAGTTCCCTTAATTGGAAAATATTCTTCTATTCCTCTTGACAGCCATGATGGCAATATTAAATTATCTGACATGAAGTTTTAATAGTTAGATTTAAGAAGTTTTATCAAGTTCATCCTTCATTCTTATTAAGGTTTTATTCATCTGATCGAACATTTGATCAGGAGTAATCCCAAATTGACTTAACTGTGTCTTTAATTGTTCTACTGTCATTTTGGCTTGAAAATCTTCAGACAATTCAAATCTCTTCATAAAAACCTTATATCGATCCATAAGAGATTCCATTTTTTTTATAAACATTTTTTTCCCTTCTCTGTCAAATTTTCCATAATCAGAGCCAAGTTTCATAAGTTCTTGGTAATCTGTAAAAAGCTTTTTAGCTTCCTCTTGAACGATGTCTGACTCAAAGAATCCCATTTTTATTTTTTTTACTTCGCAAAATTAAGTCTCAATTACAAGATAACAAGAATCTTTTAAATTGATTAGAACATTAATAAATTTTAGTTTATAAATAATTCTTTGATTTATATTTTTTCAGAATTAAATTTAGTAGACATGTTTTATAAATATTGGAAAAATTCAACTTAAATAATATTTCAGCCGAAAATAGACAATCTGAATTATTTGGTTCAAATGTAAATACATCAATTAATTTTCAATACTCAAATAATCTAAAAATAAAAGGAGAAATCCTAACTGAATGGAGAAATAGAATCCATGATCACCAATTTAAAATTTCAAAAGATGCTCACAATAAAACTTTGCACCAAACAAGTCTTCCTATAAATACAATTTCCAATGAAAGAAAAATTGATCCGTTTTCTCTGCAGCCATTATCATTGAACTTTTGGAGAACCAATCAATATATACACAATGGTCCAGCAATGTATTTTGTAATTGACTCGATGGAGAGTTCTAAAATAATCCTTTATATAGGAGAAACAAACGTAGCAAATAAAAGATGGAAGGGAGAACATGACTGTAAAAATTACCTTATGAACTATAAAGAAGCCCTAGCCCATAACAACCTCTCAAGTCATCAAGATATTCGTTTCTTCTTAGATGTGCCTAAAGAAGTAAAATTAAGACGTAAATTAGAACAGCAACTGATATATTTATGGTTACCACCTTTTAATAAAGAAACCCGAGATAGGTGGGCAACTACTTTCACTAACAATTAAAAGTTAATTAAATCCATTTTACAAATGCAATTTTCCAAATTCCAAAAAAATCTAGATAACTGGCAAGGTGCTTCATTAATTTTTGGAGTTTTAGAGGAAGAAATTGCAAGCCAACTTGAAAACATAAAATTTGTTGTTGACCCAAAATTATTACTAAAAAAAGTTACTCAAAAAAAATTCAAAGGCGAAAAAGGGGAAACTCTAAACTTTGAATTTTTAGATCAAAAATTAGAAACTTTAATCATACTTGGTCTTGGCAAATCGAAAGATCTAAATAAAAGTGATATAGAAAACTCGATAGGAAATCTAATTAGGAAAACTGTTGATAAAAATGAAAAAATCAGCATTTTGCTACCTTGGGAATTAATAAATTCACAACTAGAAATTAATAAATTAGCGGAGTCAGCAAGATTATCTGCATATAAGGACAATAGATTCAACAAGAAAAAAGATGAAGAGAAAGTTCTTAAAGAAATAGAGTTTTTGAATTTAAGAGAATTTGAGAATATTATCTTTGAAGAAACAGAAAAAATATGTGAAGGTGTAGAACTAGCCAGAAGACTTGTAGCCGCACCTCCAAATAGCCTAACGCCCCAAGAAATGTCTGTGCAAGCTTCTCAAATAGCTAAAGATCATGGTTTGGAAGTAAAAATTTTAGAGGCAAAAGAATGTGAAGATTTAGGAATGGGTGCATATTTAGCTGTATCAAAAGGTTCTGATCTAGATCCTAAATTTATACATCTTACTTTGAAGTCAGAGGGTCCTATAAAAGAAAAGATTGCGCTTGTTGGGAAGGGTTTAACCTTTGATTCCGGAGGATACAATCTGAAAGTAGGAGCCTCTCAAATTGAAATGATGAAATATGATATGGGTGGAAGCGCCGCAGTTTTAGGAGCAGCAAAAGCACTTGGAGCAATAAAACCAAAGGGACTAGAAATTCATTTTATTGTGGCAGCTTGCGAAAACATGATAAATGGATCTGCGGTACATCCTGGAGATGTAGTTAAGGCATCTAATGGTAAGACAATTGAAATAAATAACACTGATGCAGAGGGTAGACTCACATTAGCTGATGCTTTAACTTACGCATCCAATTTGAAACCGGATTCAATAATTGATCTCGCCACTTTAACAGGAGCTATTGTTGTTGCATTAGGGAATGATGTAGCTGGATTCTGGAGCAATAATGATGATCTAGCAAATGATCTAAAAGCTGCATCAGCCCAGGCTGGAGAAGAATTATGGCAAATGCCTTTACAAAAATCTTATAGAGAAGGGTTAAAGTCTCATATAGCTGACATGAAAAATACAGGGCCTAGAGCAGGTGGTTCAATAACTGCTGCTTTGTTTTTAGAGGAATTCTTTGATAAAGAGATTAAATGGGCTCATATTGATATTGCTGGTACTTGTTGGACTGATAAGAATAAGGGGATTAATCCATCAGGTGCAACCGGTTTTGGAGTTAAAACTCTTGTTCAATGGATTAAAAATAAATAACTATATTTAAAATCACTTAGTCCAAAGATTTGTTGATCTAGCGTTATCCCCCCATAATTTATCCAACTTCTGATCTCTCCCACATGAGAATCTATAGAACTTATATTTTAATTCATTTCTCTCAGCAAAATCCTGATGATATTCTTCAGCCAGCCAAAATTGACCTTTTGATTTTAGTTCTACAGATATTTTTTCTAATGGCACTCGCAACTCATTAGAGGCCGAAACAATTGCATTTTTTGCATCACTTTCCTCAGTTTCATCTCTGAAAAAGATCACTGGCCTATAAGAATCTCCACGATCACAAAATTGACCCTTGGCGTCCAAAGGATCAATATTTCTGAAATAGAGCCTAAGTATCTCGGGTAAAGTTACCAATTTGGAATCATAGTCCACCAAAACCACTTCCTGATGTCCTTCATGATTTTCGTAGGTAGGATTTTGTAAATCTCCACCTGCATAACCACTTTGTACAAAATTTACCCCCTTTAATGACTCTAAATCATGTTCTAAACACCAAAAACAACCTCCTGCAAGAATTAATTCCTCTGCAAAAGTGTTTAGAGGGCTAATAAATATTGAAAGAGCAATTATTAAAGGTAAGAAATATTTCATTTTTTTATTATAAAGTTCAAATAATAGAATTAATAATCTCTTTTGCAGCTCTCTGCACTACCCCCTCTTCACCTAATTCTTTTTTTAAAAAAGCATAACCTTTTTTTATTTTTATTTTTTCTGACTTCCCTTCAAGAATCCTACAAGATTTATAGAAGATTTTATTTTCGTTAAAGTCTTTCTGTACAAACTCAGGGATTATTAATTTATTAACTAACAAATTTACAGGGGAAATAAATCTTACTTTGAAGTTGAGAATTTTTTTAGCAATAAAGGCTGTTATCCTACTTACTCTATAACCAACAATCTGTGGTATTCCATACAAAGCTAATTCCATGTTAACTGTCCCAGATTTGCAAAAAGCAATTTTTGTAAGCGAATAAATGTAAGGCTTTAATCTTGCGTTATCTTTTTGAGAAATCACTTTTCCTTTAACTTGATATTTTCTAAAGGCTTCATTAAATTTTTCATCAAAAACTTTCCTACAGGAGGGTATATAGACAACTAAACTTGGATATTTTTGTTGTAATTTTCTTGCCGCCATCATAAATATAGGTAATATATATTTCAATTCTTGAGGTCTTGATGCGGGCATTAAAAGTAGAATATTTTCATTTGTGCGAAGGTTTAGAATAGTTCGGGCATCTTTCTTTATAGGAAGTTTTTTTGTCAAATCAATCATTGGATGTCCAACCCACAAAACATTTCCACCCCTCTTTTTATAGAATGCTGCTTCTTTCTTGAAAATCGCAAAAATTTTATCGGAAAAATTTATTAAATTTGTCGTACTATTATTTCCTACCCTCCAGGCCCATTCTTGAGGAGCAATATAGTAAAAAATTGGAATTTTAGTCCTAGATCTTTTCAATTTGGTTCCAATTTTTATATTGGGTCCCATATAGTCAATCAAAATTAAGCAATCTGGAGGATATTTTTTTAATAATTTATAAAATCTTTTCTGAATTATTATCGTTGGAATAATCAGAGGTAAAGCCTCCCAAATTCCTATTGCACTTATGGAAGTAGTATCTTGAAGAATTTTCACCCCTTCTTTCTTCATCCTTTCTCCACCTAATCCGCAAATTTCTAAATCAATAGATTGTTTCTTTGCTTCATCTAATAATGCTTTCGATAACAAACTTCCATGCAAATCACCAGATACTTCTCCGGTGCTTATAAATATCTTTTTATTCATTAATTTACTAAAGGCATTGGACCACGTCTTTCTTTTGATATTGAATCTTTTAAAAAATCACATAATTTTATTGAAGAAATATCTAATTTGCCTTTTGATGCCATTCCCAATGCATCAGACATTACATAATTCGACTTAAAAAGTAAATTCCAGGTGCTTTGCAAAAGTTTTAAATCAAAATCCTTATTTTCCAGCAATCCACTTCTTTTAATTCCAATCCTATTCAAACCTCTCAATCTTCCTGGATGTCCTTCGGCTAAACAAAAAGGAGGTACGTCTCTATCGACTCTAGTCATACCTCCAATCATTGCTAAATATCCAATATGTACAAATTGATGAATACCTAAACAGCCTCCAATAATGGCTTTATCTTCAATTTTTACATGGCCAGCAACTTGAACACTATTTGATAAAACTGTACTATTCCCAAGTTCACAATTATGGCCTATATGAGTATAGGCCATTAACAAATTATTATTTCCAATAATAGTTTTTTCTCCTTCATCAGTTGCCTTATTAATGGTTACACATTCTCTAAAAGTATTATTGTCTCCAATTATCACCTCAGTAGATGCTCCCTTATATTTAAGATCTTGAGGATCCAGACCTATAAAAACATTTGGGAAAACCTTATTGTTTTTTCCAATTTGAGTTCTTCCAGTAATAACAGCATTCGGTCCTATTTCAGTTCCTTCTCCGATAATCGCATCAGGACCAACAATAGCTCCTTTAGAAATAATGACTCCTTCATGTAATTCGGCACTTGAATCAACAAAAGCGTTTGGGTGCACTTTTGCACCACTAAAGCTTGAATTTAATTGAGTATTTTTATTTTCCATATCCCTAATCAACTAATGAGAACATTAATTCGCCAGAACAAGCCAACTTTCCATCAACGTGGGCCTCAGCTGAAACCTTGCCAAATCTCTGTCTTTTAATACTCAATAACTCACAAGAAATTATCAATTGATCTCCAGGTACAACAGGTTTTCTGAATTTAACATTATTAATTCCCGCAAAAACGAAGAGTCCTTTAGGGAGATCAGGCATTTGGGTCACTATAATCCCCCCAACTTGAGCCATTGATTCAACAATAAGAACTCCAGGCATTAAGGGTCTTTCAGGAAAGTGTCCTTGAAATTGAGGCTCATTTATAGTTACATTTTTTATTGCAACAGCACGCTTTCCAGGAATATGCTCTATGACTTTATCCACAAGCGCAAAAGGATATCTATGAGGCAATAAACCTAGTATGTTCTCACAAGAGAGTTGATTATTTTCACTGGATAATTTCTTTTCCAAAACAATTAAAGATAAAATTAATTTTTTAGCGATGAGGCCAATAAAGCATTTAAAGAATGTGATCCTTTATAAACTAAAATTTGTCCCTTAGGTAACCCTACCAAAGCCAAGTCCCCAATTAGGTCTAAAATTTTATGTCTTATTGGTTCATTATCAAATCTTAATGGTGGATTAACCCATTTATCACCATCACATACAAGAGCATTTTCTAAACTTCCTCCTTTTATTAAACCTAGTTCACTTAATTCTTGAAACTGATCCTTAAAACCAAATGTTCTTGCTGGAGCAATCTTTTCAACAAAACTTTTTGGATTTAAATCAATGACAAAAGTTTGATTTCCAATTGCTTTATAGGAAAAACTTATGGTGGATATGATTGTAGTTTTTTTAGAGGGGGTCGCTGCAATAACTGAGCCTTCTTTATTTAGAATTATTGATTTATTAATCTCTCGAAAAAAATTATCTGGTTTAGGTGCCTTTTTTATTCCTACTTCTTCAAAATCTCTAACCCACTGAATAGCCGATCCATCTAAAAGCGGAATTTCTTTACCATCAACCTCAATATGTATATAACTTAACCCACACCCAGCTAATGAAGATAATAAATGTTCAATAGTATATAAATTTCTCCCACCTAATTTAACTGCAGTACAAAGCATCGTACTTCCAATTAAATCTTGAGTTAGCTTAAAAATCTCTTTTGGTTTATCCCTAAAAGAAACATAATATCCTTCTTTTTCATAAGAAGAAATTCTAACTTTTGTTTTTTCTCCACTATGAAGCCCTATCCCTTCTCTGGAGATAATACCAGCTAAGGTATAGCAAAAATCGTAATTAGTAGGCCAAGAAAACACTTAAAACTTCCAACCAACTCCAAGTGTATATCTCCAATCTCCACTTAAGTCCTTACTTGCAACATCTAATCTTAATGGGCCAATTGGGGTTTTTACTCCAACACCGCCACCTAGTGAAAAACCTGAACCTGATTTCTGCAACAGTTTTCCGGGCTTACCAGGAACATCCTTTTGAGTACCTAAATCACTTCCTGCATCAACAAATAATGCTCCCGATATCATTTTCCAAACCGGAAATCTATATTCTACTGTCCCCTCAACAAAACTTTTACTGACAGCTAAGTCACAAGATCCCCATCCTCTAACAGATGATGTTCCTCCCATACAAAATGCTTCGTAAGGAGGCAATTCTCCAATAATAGTTCCGGCATTTAATTGAAACCCAATAGCCTGCGGACAGTCTTCGCTATCAGCATTACTAGAACGACATGCTTTAGTTAAATTGATTAATTTTGTTGGTATAAAAAAAGAATATGAGGCTTTCATCCTATTAAATGTTGGCGAGTCTCCCCCCATAGAAACAAACTGTTCAGTAGCAAAGCTAAATTTATTTCCTGCAGTTGGGTTAGTGGAATTGTTCAAATCATTTCTAGAAGTACTGGCGATGACACTTACTAATGTATTTTCCGCAGGGCATGAGCCATCACTTGGAGTAAATCCAATGCATATAATATCGCTTATATTACCTGTAGTTGGCGTTATATCGCCATAGGGTTTTTGGTTGCCATCACCATCTATCATCTTTACTTTCTTAAAATTCATTCCTGCAAGAAGTCTCCATTTAGCTACCTGAAATGGATCTCCACCATTAAGAGGCCTTGAGAAAGAAAATCCACCTCCTGTATTTTCTAAAATTATTGATGAAAAAGTATCAGAGGTTGAAGTATTTGTATCATTTACAGCATATATCCTTCCATTATTTTCACTTTTAAATTCTTGAGGATAATCTCTACTCAGAAAAATATTTGTTCTAAAAGAAGTTTTATGTTTATCTCCTTTAATCCATGGATCATATAAAGAGAAATTATAGGTTGTTGAATATTCTCCAAAATTAAGATTGAGATTGGTAGACCATGCTCTACCGAATGCATTAGTCTCCTGTAAACCAAGTGTGGCAAAGATACCTGAACCACTGCTATAACCAAGGCCTCCAGTTAATGATCCTGTTCTTTGCTCGCTCAAATCTAAGGAAATTATCACTTTGCCAGGATTTAAATTATCAGGAGCTAGGGATACCTTTACATCATCAAATAATGATGTTGCATAAAGTCGACTTATATCAGCTTCTAAAATTTTTCTGTTAAATATGGTACCTGGTTGTGTTTTTAACTCTCTTTTAATAACCCAGTCTTTTGTTTTCCCTTTTCTAGGTTTTCCATCAATAAAAGATTCACCATCAGACCCTGGGAATCTTAATTTTACATCAGATATAATACCTTCAGAAACAATTAATGTTACTTTTCCGTTTTCAGAGATTCTTTCTGGCCCTTTTATTCTAGCTAAAGAATAACCCTCACTTTCATATCTATTCTTTATTAAATCAATCTTATTTTGAAATTCATTTAGGTTAATAGTTGTTCCATAATAATTCTTAAAAATATTATCGACATATTCATTAGAGACTATTGAATTTGTTGGTTTAAGTTCCACTTTTTTTAAAATTGGGTTAGGAACTACTTTTACGATCAGCTTTACTCCTAATGGCCCATCTTGAGGGTTTATTTTAACTCCTGAGAACCAACCAGTAGCATATATTGCATTAAGGTCTTTTTTTAAAATTTGATTATCAACAATACTGCCTGGCTTTATACTCATCGAATCATATGCAGCCAATTCAAGTTTTCTTCCCTCAGGATGATTTTCCCACCCTTCAATAATTATTTCTGAAATTAGAACACTTTCTTGATTAGTATTTTTTTTATCCTCTGCAATAAAAAAACTTTTCTCTAAATTTTTATCTAACCCTTGAAATAAACCATTATTAATATTTTTTATTTCTAAAGTTTTTCTTGATTTTTCAACGTCATTTGGCAAATACTTTGCTGCTAGTTCAGAGTTATTTGATATCAAAATCAATTGAGAACAAGCAATATTTGTTAAAACCTTACTGAATTTTAAAGAATGTTTTTGCATAGTTATTGTATCTCTGTATTAAGGCAAATAAATCATTATTAATTAAATTGAGTTAAATGAAATTGTTTATTCTGCGATTAATTTCAGTATAAGCCTCAATAAGACCACCTAAGTCATTTCTAAACCTGTCTTTGTCTAGACTTACAATTTTATCATTTTCCTGATTAAGATCCCATAGTCTGCAATTATCAGGACTAATTTCATCACCAAGTATGATATTTTTTTTAAAATCATAACCAAATTCTAATTTAAAATCGACAAGTTGCAATTTAATATTCTTAAAAAAACTTTTCAGGATTACATTTATTTTTAGAGTTAAATCTATTATTAAATCTAAATCTTTAGAGCTTATTATTTTCATTAATTCAATTCTATCTTTTGTAAGTAGCGGATCATTAAGTTCATCATTTTTAAGATAAATATCAATTAATGGTTTTGCCAAGATAGTGCCAGATTTAAGGGTCGTTTGTTTACACAAAGAACCATAAGCATTATTTCTAAGAACAATTTCTAAGGGAATTATTTTGATCTTTTTTGCAATCATCGTATTCTCATTTTTGAGTTTAATAAAATGAGTTGGAATATTCTTCTTAATAAGAAGTTCAAAAATTTTTGCACTTATAAGACAATTAAGTTTTCCCTTCCCTTCAAACTTAGCCTTTTTCAAGGCATTAAAAGCTGTAGCATCATCTTTAAATTCAATTATTACTTTATCTGAATCATTATGTGTAAATACTTTTTTAGCTTTGCCTTCATAAATTAAGTCATATTTATTATTCATGAATTTAAGTCCCCATTTGATAACTAAAAGTAAGATTTGTAATTAACATATTTATTAGAGATCAACTTTAAAAATAGTTTATTTCATTTTAACTAATTTTTCATCGAAACCTCATAACCTTAAAAACCAAATTTATGAGTATTTATTCAAAAACCTCTAAAAGCTTAAGTAAATTAGAAAATATTTTAATAATTGGAAATGGCGGGAGAGAAAATTCTCTGGCTTGGGCTATTCAAAAAAATGAATTAGTCAAAAAAGTTTATTTAATCCCTGGGAATGCTGGATCGGAAAGGATAAATAAATGTGAAAGAATAAAAATCGACATAAATAATAAAAATGATTTAGTAGAGAGGCTTGATTTTTTAAAAATAGATTTAATCGTAATAGGACCAGAAATACCTTTAGCAAATGGATTAGCTGATTTTCTTCGCAAAAATAAATTTAAAGTATTCGGTCCTGGTAAAGATGGAGCAAAATTGGAATATAGCAAATCTTGGGCAAAGGATTTTATGCAAGACGCAAATATTCCAACTGCAAACTTTTGGAAAGTTAATTCTCTGGAAAAAGCCAAAGAAATAATCTATTCATCATCCATTCCAATAGTAGTAAAAGCGGATGGTTTAGCTTCAGGTAAAGGGGTCTTTATTCCTGATTCAAAAGATGAATGTATCAGAGCAGCAGAATCAATTTTTAATGGGAAGTTTGGGAAATCTGGGAATGTGGTAGTTCTAGAAGAAAGAATTCAAGGGCCGGAAGTTTCAGTTTTTGCCCTATGTGATGGAAAGAAATATATATTACTTCCAAGCGCACAAGATCACAAACGTCTCAATGAGAATGATAAGGGTCCTAACACAGGTGGGATGGGAGCTTATTCTCCTGCTCCACTATTAACAGAAGATTACCTCGATATAATTATCAAAGAGATAATTGAACCAACAATAAATGAACTAAATAAAAAAAATATTGATTATAAAGGCGTAATTTATTTTGGATTAATGATCACAGAATCTGGACCAAAAGTTATAGAATACAATTGCAGATTTGGAGATCCAGAATGCCAAACAATAATGCCCTTGATGGATCAAAGTTTTGTATTACTTTTAGAAAAATGCGCAATGGGAAAATTAACTGGTTTTGAAAAAATTGATACTACTGACAAGGTTAGTGGTTGTGTAATAGCTACCTCAAAAGGTTATCCTCAGGAATATGAAACTGGTTTTCCAATAAAAATTGGAAAGATTGACTTAACTGATTGTCAAATTTTCGACTCAGGTACATGTTTTAATGAAAATGGGGAATTAATAACTGCAGGGGGGAGAGTCCTAAGTATTGTTTGCCAAGATAAAGATTTTGATATGGTTTTTGAAAAAGCATATAAAAATTTAAATGAAATAAATTTTGACGGTATTTATTTCAGAAATGATATAGGCCATCAAGTTAGAAAAAACTTTTCTAAGGAGAATTAATCTGGTGGATGATACCAATAATAACGATAGTGGAGGATATAAGATTCCAGATAATGAAGATATTAATTACAACTACTGGAGTAATAGGCTCCTTGCTTGGTGGAGTGGTTTCAGTTTAAGAACCAAATTGCTCGCAATAGCAACTCTTGTTGTAAGTCTCCTTATGACAGGAATAACATTTTTTGCACTAAATAGCATTCAAAGAGATGCAGGAATGAATGATACAAGATATGCACGAGATCTTGGATTATTATTATCAGGGAACGTAACAGAATTAGTTGCTAATAACCAAAAAAAAGAAATCTCAAACGTAGCTGAAAAGTTCTGGAGATCAAGTCGCAACCTACGTTATATATTTTTCACTGATGCTGAAGACATCGTTCAACTTGGTATACCTATTAGTGCAACACCAACAAGTTCAGATAGTCAGTTCCAGCTCACTAGAAGATTAAAACTACCATCAGAATTAAAAAAAAGGCCGCAATTCCCTTTAGTTAGGCAACATGCTACACCTCAGGGGCAAGTTACAGATGTATTTGTTCCTATGTTATGGAAAGGCAAATATCTTGGAACTTTAGCTTTAGGAGTTACACCTAATAAAAAAGCCCTAGCCAGCGCTGCACTTACAAGAGAAGTTACCATAGCAGTATTTATATCTATTTGGGTTTTAGTAATACTTGGAGCTGTATTCAATGCACTCACAATTACTAGACCTGTAAGAGAGTTAGTTAGAGGTGTCAGAGAAATTTCAAAAGGAAACTTTAAATCCAGAATTTCTTTACCTATGACTGGAGATCTAGGAGAACTTCTAAATGGGTTTAACCGAATGGCCACTCAGTTAGAAAACTATGACGAGGCAAATATTGAAGAACTTAAGGCTGCTCAGATAAAACAACAATCACTAATAGCTACTATGGCTGATGGCGCAATATTATTAGACTCACAAGGCAAAATTGTACTTACTAATCCAACAGCAAAAAGATTATTTCGTTGGGAAGGAAGATTTTTAGAAGGTAAATATTTTTTAAATGAAATCCCCGAGATTTTATCAAACGACTTACATACAAATATAGAATCAATTTTAAATAGAAAAAAAGAGAAGG
This sequence comes from Prochlorococcus sp. AG-424-M03, assembly GCA_003213275.1. Lineage (GTDB taxonomy): Bacteria > Cyanobacteriota > Cyanobacteriia > PCC-6307 > Cyanobiaceae > Prochlorococcus_A. The sequence goes on from QCNH01000001.1 coordinate 55,356, forward strand.
ACGATTTAAGATTTAGCTTGGGAGAACCAGCTAGAACTTTAAGAATTGTCTTACAATCGGTTTTAGATACAAACAAAGTTGAATTAAAAGGAATTGCTGTAACAATCCAAGACTTAACAAGAGAGGTAGAACTTAATGCAGCACAAAACAGATTTATAAGTAATGTTTCGCATGAATTAAGGACACCACTATTTAATATCAAAAGCTATGTTGAGACTTTGCATGATTTAAAAGACCAGCTATCTGATGAGGAACAAATCGAATTCTTGGGTATTGCGAATTCAGAAACTGATAGGTTAACAAGACTTGTAAATGATGTATTAGATTTATCAAGATTGGAGTCTGGGAAAATAATTCAACTGGAAGAAATGGACATAAAAGCAGCAATAGAACAAACTCTCAGAAATTACAAGCTTAATGCCTCAGAAAAAAATGTTTCATTAGCTCATGACATAGAAGAAACTATTCCTTCTATTCTTGGAAACTTTGATTTACTTTTACAGGTTTTTGATAATTTACTGGGTAATGGATTGAAATTTAGTCCAAAAAATAGCAACCTTATGATAAGGGCTTATACTTGGCCAGATTCCTGTCCTGCTTTACCTCCAAGCAATAACAATGATGAAGCACCTCAATGTGAATTAGTGTCACCATTACCAAAAGTAAGAATTGAGATCGCTGATACAGGTTCAGGGATATCTCAAGCTGATCAAGATAAGATTTTTGATCGCTTTTATAGAGTAGAGAATGCAGTTCACACTGAGCAGGGCACAGGTTTAGGTTTATCTATAGTTCGAGGAATAATTGAAAAACATGGCGGGAAAATTAGTATGGCTAGTGAATTAGGAGTAGGAACAACCTTCTGGTTTGATTTAGCCTTAGCACAATCTGATAAAGATGAATTATTGACAAAAGCTATTAATAATAAAGATGCTTTTAAAGGCTCTGAAATTAGTTAAATTATCTAATTTTGATCTAATCCTTTAAAAACATTTTGAACATTATTATCTGGAACAACTCTGTGAGGAGCTCCGCTAAATATTTGTTCAAAATTAGAAAAGGAATCTTTTATTTCTGGGCCTCTATTTGTAATAATAAATTCTCTTATTCGTTTATCATGCCATGACCCCCGCATTTTAAAAACATTCAAAGCTCTTGCCATCTCACCTTTTATTTCTACATATTGAAGCAATAAAATTGTATCCGTTATTGTTGAGATATGAGAATCAGTTATGGAATGACTTCCCATAAATTCTTCAGCAGTATTTGTAAAGAAGCCTGCTATCTCCTCTTGTTTTGTATAACCGGTAACTGCAATCACAAACTGTCTAAATGCATTCAAACTTACACCTCTGGCTAATGCAGATAGAGAATCAATGGCCATTCTTTTTGGTTTGAATTGATTAATTTGCGTTTTTATGATTTGCAAGTGATCTTCCAAACCAGTTGATTCAGGATATGCGCAAATAATTTTTAATAATCCATCACTTTCCATCTTTTCAAAATCTATGCCCCAACTAGTAGCATTCCTAAGTAATTGAGCCCTAGATTCTTCATATGCAAAAAGTATTGCTCTTTCATTATTGTTATAAGCATCTTCAACAAATTTTGATACCAGCATTGTCTTACCAGTACCAGTAGCTCCTGTGGCGAGGATGATGGAATCTTGAAAATATCCACCACCACACATATCATCAAGATCTTTAACTCCAGAGCTAATCCTAATATTTGAGGATCTTTGCGTTAATCTCATTGCTCCAAGAGCAAAAACACTTATACCATCCATTCCCATAGTGAATGGATATTCACCTTTCATATGTACAGTCCCTCTTAACTTCAAAACTTCTAGAGTTCTTCTTCTTTTCTCTGACTCAAGAACATTTCTTAATAAGACAACATTGTCTGATACAAATTCTTCTACTCCATATCTTGCAATTGGTCCATAATCATCAACCCTTTCTGTAGTCATAACTGTTGTTACACCTATCTCTTTTAATCTTGCTATTAGTCTAAAAATTTCTCTTCTCACAACATAAATGGCATCATACTGTTGAAAGACTGCAGTTATTGAATCTATTGCAACTCTTTTAGCTTTATATTTTCTAATTGCATAACTAATTCTCTCAATAAGACCAGATAAGTCAAAGTTACCTGCAACATCCTGACCATCAGGATCAGGAGAAGCATCCAAAATAAAAAGTTTATTTTGATCAATTAATTCTTGTAAATCCCAACCAAAACTCGCGGCATTTCTAATAATATCTAAAGGTGACTCCTCAAATGTAATAAAGATCCCAGGCTCATCAAAATTATTAATTCCATGGTGTAAGTATTGCAAAGAGAAAACAGTCTTACCAGTTCCTGATGTGCCACTAACGAGTGTACTTCGAGAGACAGGCAATCCACCCCTACAAACATCATCAAAACCCTCTATGCCCGTAGGTAATTTTTGTACTTGCATCTTATTTGATTTGCCAATTTTCTTATTTTTCATAGTTTTTTGCAAAAGAAACTAGATAATAAATTTTAAATTTATCTTTAAAATTTAAAAGTTTTCTATTGTTATTTATCTCCACTATATTCAGTTTCAGCTAATTCATCAAAAAGTAAATCTAAACCAATTAAAACTTTCTCTCTATCAGAGAGGTCACCAATTATTTTTCTAACTGGTGGAGGTAAAATTTTAGCTAATGTTGGAGTCGCCAAGATCTTATCTTCCTCTGCAAGTTGTGGTTGCTTAAGTACATCTATAACCTTCAAAGCATAAACTCCTTTAAATTCATTTTCTAAAATTTCTCTTAAAGTATTTAAAGCACGCATGGAATTAGGAGTATTTCCAGCAACATAGAGTTTTAAAATATATGTTTTTCTTGCTACCATTTTTTTGTCCCCACAAATTGAAATAAAAGATTTAAAACAACCCTTGACTTATTACACTACAAAATAAGAAAATAAACAAATCACTATGATCGCTCGTTAGGCTTAATCAAATTAACAATTTGAGCCTAATAGTGTCTTTAAGATATGACAAATTCTAAAAAATCCTCAAACAATTCTTCTAAAGTTAATGAATTGTACGCAATAGCGGAAACTTCAGGTCAACAATTTTGGTTTGAAGTTAATAAATACTATGACATAGACAGGTTAGAGGCCAAAGAGAAAGATAAGATAACACTAGAAAAAGTTTTACTTTTAAAGGACAAAGACTCAATTACTATTGGTAAACCTTATGTTAAAGATGCAAAAATCGAATTAGAAGTAGTTTCACATAAAAGAGATAAGAAAATCATTGTATACAAGATGCGTCCTAAGAAAAAGACAAGAAGAAAAATGGGTCACAGACAAGAACTCACAAGAGTTATGGTAAAATCTATATCATTAGGTAAAAGTGCTCCTAAGTCTTCTTCTAAAAAAGAAACTGTTAAAAAGGAAACTAAGCCAAAATCTGAAAAATCAAAAAATTAAAAATTTCTAATGGCACATAAAAAAGGAACAGGTTCAACAAGAAACGGTCGAGATTCAAATTCCAAAAGACTAGGCGTAAAAGCTTATGGTGGAGAGAAAGTAACTGCTGGAGCAATTCTAATTCGCCAAAGAGGTACATCCTTTTTGCCTGGAACTAATGTTGGCAAGGGCAAAGATGACACTCTTTTTGCACTCACAGAAGGAACTGTCAGTTTCGAAAGCATTAAAAGAAATTTAAGAAATAGGAAAAGAATTAATATAGTCAACTAATTTTCTTGTAGGCTCTTGTAGTTATAAGAATAGGATGAAAAACTTCTAAGAACATTGATTGAAGTGTCTTAAAAAACTTTTCAACAACTTTAACATCGTCGATATGGAATGGGTATTCATTTTTTTCTCCCTTATAGAAATACCAATTAAATAAAGCAATAGAATCAGAATCCATAATCTCATTGAAAACCTCTATTTGAGAAGATGGATCGGAAAGATGTTCCAAAACATCAAGACAAATTATCGTATCAAATTTCGATATTTGTACTTCTTTAATTGTTTTGCAAAAAGAAAGTTTTTTTTCAACTCCTAATTTTTTAGCTCTGAATTCAACAAACTTTCTATTTGTTTGATTAATATCTACAAAAAAAACATGCTCAACTTTTGAAGACATGGCATTAGCTAAAGCATGCGTTCCAATCCCTCCTCCAAAATCTAAAACAAGATCTCTAGAGAATCTTTGCTGAAGTTTTAAAGTATCAGCGATGTAATCCTTACTTGTAATATGCCATGCAGCTAAATCTGCCACATGTCTATCCCCAACCATCTCAGTATAAAAATCTGAAACATCATTGAGATCATCTCCAGGATGTAAATTTGCCAAATTCATCTTTGCATTTGCAAGGAATCCATCTAAATCACATTCTTTAATAGATAAGAATTCCATTAAATGTGATTTCAAATTAAAAGCATTATCTAAAAACTCTTTTAATATAAAACTATTGTTTTTCAATTTTTTCCTTATAAATTTCCAATACAAAAATCATAGGATGATGATAAATCTTTATCAAAGTATTCTTAATATTAAAAATGGAAAATAAAGATGGATTCTTAGTAATTAATAAAGATAAAGGATGTACTTCTCATGATTGTGTTAAACAAATAAGAAAGTTACTACATACAAAAAAAGTTGGGCACACAGGAACTCTTGATCCAGAAGTTACAGGTACATTACCAATTGCAATAGGCACTGCAACAAGATTCATTCAATATCTACCTCAAGGGAAAACTTACATAGGACAAATTAAATTAGGGATAAGTACTAAAACTGATGATATTCACGGAGAAATAATTAATCAAAAGGATTGGCCTAAAATCAGTGATGAGAAATTAGATCAATATTTGAATAATTTTAGAGGAAAAATTAAACAAATTCCCCCAAAGATATCTAGTGTGCACGTCAATGGTGAGCGAGCTTATCAAAAATCTTTTAAGAATGAAAATTTTGAATTAGCACCAAGAGAAGTAAAAATTGACGAACTTATTTTAATGAAATGGGACCAAATGAACGGAATCATAGACATAAAAATAAAATGTTCCTCTGGTACTTATATAAGATCAATTGCGAGAGATTTGGGTAAAATCCTCAGTACCGAAGGCTGCCTTTTACAACTAAAAAGAATTGCAGCTTGTGGATTTAATGAAAGGAATTCTGTAAAAATTTCAGATATCGAGAAAGATAAAGAAAATAAAGCAAATTTTATTATTCCAACAATTTCTGCCCTTGATCATATTTCAACATTAGTTTTAAGTAACGAAGAAGAAATCAACTTTTGGCAAACTGGAAGAGCAGTTAAGATAGATATTATTTACTTAAAAAAAAGTAATTCTTTTGATTATAAAAAACCGATAAAAGTAATAAACAAGAAAAAAGATCTTCTTGGGATTGGTTTTTTAAATCAAGAGCAAACTAATATAAATCCAAAATTGGTCCTTAATGCAAGATGATTTTTATAAGTAATCTTTTTTAAAAGGTTTAATTTTAACACCTCTATAAAAATACTTTAATATTTTTTCAGCTTTTTGGCCTCTAGAAGCCATATATTTTGCACCCCATTGACTCATTCCTACTCCGTGTCCAGATCCCTGTCCAAAAACTATTAAACTTTTTTTTACGGGAGATTTTTTATTTAGTTCGTCTCCAATAAATTTAAATCTCATTAAATTACTATTTAAGTCTAATTTTTTTCTTAGATCAACCCCTGACAATTGATCGGATCCATAAGCCCCAACAAGTCTTACATTTTTCACCCTCCCAGTACTAGTTATATTTAGAATCTCTATATTATTTATGCCTCCAATCTTTGGGAACAAATTTATTAATTCTTTATTTGAAAATTTTTTTTGCCATTTAAATTTTGGATTCTTTTTATCAAAATCTTTAACACTTGATAAATACGGATATTGATTCTTCCATACATCTTGACTATTTTCTGTCATTCCACCTGAGCTACTATGAAACAAAGCATTAATTAATTTATTTTTATATGTCAAAACTAAAGATCTTGTCTTTCTAACAGCTCTTGTAGTTTTATAAGTTCTTGACTCCAAGCCATTATATACTTGATTTTTCTGCGTCGAATCTATATCAAAAAGATTATTGCCCTTTTGCTTTAAAGCATAAGTTCTAGAAGCAATTGCTTGTGCTTTCAATGCCTCAATGGGCCATTTTGTAGGCATCTCTGAACCCACCACACTACTTAGGTATTTTTCAATCCCTAAAACATTCACGACTAATATTTCAGAATCAAGCACATAAAGATTGAGTTTACCTGAAAATCTTTTTTGACCTACCCAGATACCTCTTCCATCTGGAGTTTTAACTTGAAATTGTTGATAACTTTTTAAGTCGTATTTTTTTTGTTTATTCTTATCAAAATATAAAATCTTTCTATTTTTCTCATTTTTCAAAGTTAACCCTTTTATTTTTTTATTTGAGAAAAATTTCCCCTCTATGGTTAAAGGAATTGATTTATCTGATCTAATCCTGATATTGTTATTTTTTGATATCAAAACTCTAATTATTGGCTCCTTTGAGGCAAAAACAGTTTCACTCTGAAAAACAAAAAAAAATAAACTACAAATAAGAAAACGTCTACTATAATTTTTTTTTAATTTAAGTATCACTTTGTTTAAAAAACAAATTCTTAATTTGCCTAAGTTTGACTAAAAGTCTAGATTTAAGCCAGATATCAAAATAAAAATATCATAAAAAGTGAATATCACCTTCTTAGGAACTAGTTCAGGAGTGCCTTCCTTATCAAGAAATGTTTCTTCCTTAGCTCTTAAATTATCACAATCTTCAGAAGTTTGGCTTTTTGACTGTGGAGAGGGAACTCAGCATCAAATAATGAAAAGTAATATTAAATCTTCGCAAATTAAGAAGATATTTATTACACATATGCATGGAGATCATATTTATGGTTTGCCTGGCCTTTTAGCGACCTTAGGTTTATCAGGTAATAGTAACGGCATTGAAATATATGGTCCTTCACAGCTGAGAGGTTTTATAAATTCTGCTCTGAGTAACAGTTTTTGCAAATTATCATTTCCATTACATTTCATTGAAGTTGAAAATTTTGCATCAGAAAAAAAATTTTTATTTGAAAACAACACAATAAAAGTAACTTGCGCGTGCCTTAAACATAAAATTCCTGCATATGGTTATAGAGTAAGCGAAAAAGACAAGCCTGGTATATTTGATATCAGAAAGGCAGAGACTTTAAAAATATCACCTGGGCCAATTTATTCTGAACTGCAAAAAGGTAAAAAAGTCGTATTAGCAGACGGAAGGTCATTTGACGGGAAAGAATTCTGCGGACCTCCTAGGAAGGGTGAAAGTTTTGTTTATTGCACAGATACTGTCTTTAGCGAATCAGCAGTTTCATTATCAAAAAATGCCGATTTACTTGTACATGAATCAACTTTTTCTCAGGAGGATGAGAGAATGGCATATGAAAAATTACATTCCACAACAATTATGGCTGCCAAAACAGCATTATTATCTAATACAAAAAAATTAATTATTACACATTTAAGTCCAAGATACACTAATAAAAATTCAATTACACCAAGCGATTTGCTAAAAGAGGCGCAAAAAGTTTTCCCAAATACTCACCTCGCCAAAGATTTTCTAACTGCAGAAATTAAATAAACTGCAACAGTTCGTTAGCAGGAGCGCTGTAAATGACCAACCCATGAAATAATAGTCATAGGTTTTTCTATTTGATGTCGATCGAAATGGTTACTTTTTTTTCGTTCCTAAATAAGTCTCTGAAAAGACTTTTAATTTTTCTTCCTTTGTTTTTTGGTTTATTATTGAATCCAATTTCTGCCAATGCACTCTACCCTAGTGATCCCTCATCTGTAGACGTATTGAAAGGGGACCTACATGGTAAGGATCTTCAAAATACTGAATATGTGAAATATGATTTATCAGGTCAGGATTTAGGTGAATCTAACCTTAAAGGTGCATATATGAGTGTAACAACTGCAAAAAATGCTAGTTTCAAAGGGGCCAACATGAGTAATGTAATAGCATATGCTGTTCGCTTTGATAATGCTGATCTTTCAGATGCGAATCTCACAAATGGTGAGTTGATGAAAAGTATTTTTGATGGTGCGAACATAGATGGAGCAGACTTTACTGAAGCAAATCTTGATCTTTCTCAGAGAAAAGCATTATGTGAAAGAGCTAGCGGGACTAACTCCAAAACTGGTGTAGATACTTTTGAAAGCCTTGAGTGCACAGGTTTATCAGGTTATATACCCGCAACACCTAAAGCTTAAGCTTTATAAATACTACCTATCTTTAACTGGATAAATATTACCAGGTTCTTTTGAGCCTGGTTTTTTGCTGTACCACCATTCTTGTATATCAGAAGAAAATTTCCTTGAAAAAAGAGTAATAACTGTTTCAACAGGTTTTGATCCAGGCTCCAAGATCTGAACAGAATAAGAAGGACATTTTCTTGAAGCCATATCTGCTACAAATCTAGAACCTATTCTTCTCCAACTTGGCTCCTTACTCTTCCAAGCGAGCCTAGAACAAGGCCAAGGTAACTCTTCCCTGTCATATAATCTGCAACATGGCCCTATAACCTCATAGCTATACTGGCCTCCATGACTTGATTGAACACTACCAGTTTTAAAGAATTCAAAGTTATTCATTTTCAAAAAAAAAGCCACCGTATATAGAGGGTGGCAGATATATAATAAAATATCAACTTAATTAAGTTAATTTATATATTTAGTACAATTCTTCCTCAGCATGAGTTGTAATTGTTACATCAGAGGTTGGATATGCTACACAAGTAAGTACGAAACCAGCTTCTAATTGATCATCATCTAAGAAACTCTGATCTGACTGATCAACACTTCCTGAAGTAACCTTTCCTGCGCATGTTGAACAAGCTCCCGCTCTGCATGAATAAGGAAGATCAATACCTTGTTCCTCTGCGGCATCGAGGATATATTGGTCATCAGGCACTTCAATAGTTGAATTGAGACCTTCACTTTCACTGATGAGTGTAACTTTGTAAGAAGCCATTTAAAAAAAAAATTGTGGGTAGTTAATACCTAATAAATACATTTTTAACATTGATTGGGTCGATATGTGAGATTTTGAAGTAAAAAATGACACAATAAAATGTATTAAAGAGTATCCATAAGAAAAACTTATACTTAGGTTAGATTGCTGACTTTTTTGGCAGAAATACAAACCCAATCTTTTCTAGATGATACATCCAATAATTTCAAGTTATTTTGAATTAATAATTTGATAATTTCATCTTTTTGTGAATTCAGAATTCCACTGAAAACGACTTCCCCATTATTTTTTAAACACTCAAAAATATTTGGTATCATTTCTTTTATTACTTCAGCAAGAATATTGCATAAAACAAAATCGAATTGTTTGAGTTTATATTTGTAAATTACCTCATTAAAAGATCCCAAATATGTATTTAGTTTTTTTACATTACCGAAATTTAATTGAAAATTAGAATTAGTAGAATTTATAGCTAGATAATCATTATCAACTGCACAGACCTCTATAGCTCCTAGTAATCTTGCAGCGATGCACAAAATACCGCTACCACAACCAATATCTAATACTTTTTTATCAGAAAATAACATATTCTCCATTTTTTCTAAACATAGATAGGTCGAAGGATGACTGCCAGTTCCAAAGGCTGCTCCAGGGTCAATTTTTATGATTTGTTTATCCTTAAATTTTTCATTCAGATTTATCCAACATGGCAATATTAAAAAACCATTTCCTACTAATTCAGGAGACCAATATTTCTTCCAGCTTGTTAACCAATCCTCTTCTTTAATAATACTCCAGACAAAAAATTGGTTCTTAGAGTCATTAATATTTAGAAGTTTGCTAATTATTTTTTCAAAATCACTTCTAGAAATCTCGTCCCATTCATTAATTGGAAGCCATATATTCACTTCTTTTTTATTTTCAGTTTTTATCAAATATTCAAATGAAAAACTAAAAATTCCTAGCTCATTTAATTTCCAAATAATAATTTCTTCTGAATCACCTTCTATCTGAAATGTTACTTTATACCAATCTTTAATTGCCATTTTGTAGAATAAGACTTTTTATAAAGTCACTGGATTAGCGCTAGTAATTCCCTCTACTTCAATAATGGCGTCAAGTAACTTATTGGGTATTGGATCATCAATACTTAGAACCATAACAGCTTCTCCTCTAACAATTTTGCGCCCAACTTGCATAGAGGCAATATTTACATTGTTGCTACCCAACAAAGAACCCAGCTTGCCAATAATACCAGGCATATCTCTGTGCCTAGTAACCAACATATATCTGCTTGGAGATACGTTAACTGGATATTGATCAATACTTATAATTCTTAATTCTCCATCAGCAAAAATGCTTCCTGCTACGCTATTGTCGCCATTATCTCCATAAGTAGTTAACTGAAGCGATCCACTAGCAAATTCAGGTCTTGCCTCATCTTTACTCTCAATCACTGAAATACCTCTAGATTCTGCTTCTAGAGAAGCATTCACATAATTTATTCGATCTCCCAAAGCCTTACTTATTAGACCTTTTAAACTAGCTATTATTAATGGTTGAGAAGGATGTTGAACAAATTCACCTTGAAGCTTTACCTCTAGTTTATGAATCTTCCCCCCAGAAAGCTGGCTTATAAGCAGACCCATTGTTTCAGCCAACTGCAAATGAGGTTTTAGACTGTCCATAATATCAGGACTCAAGCCTGGTATATTTACAGCAGTTCGAGCTGGCAAGCCAAGTAGAACGTCTCTGATTTGTTCAGCAACATCAACAGCTACATTTTGTTGAGCTTCCCGAGTAGATGCTCCTAAATGAGGGGTAAGAATAAGATTCTTTTCTACTTTCAGAAGTGGTGAATCAGATTCCAGAGGTTCTTTAGAAAAAACATCTATTGCTGCTGCTGCAATCAAGGATTTATTTAAAGCTTCTGCTAATGCGTCTTCGTCAATTAAACCTCCCCGAGCACAATTAATTAACTTTGCACTACTTTTCATACTTTTAAGCACCTCCATATTTACTAAATTCTCCGTTTCTGGTGTGCGAGGCAAATGCAAAGTTACATAATCCGATTGTTGGAATAAGTCTTCTAGTTCAGAAAGTTTAACTTGTATTTGTTGAGCTCTTTCATTTGAAACAAAGGGATCATATCCGTAAACTTCCATTCCTAATGCATTTGCAACTTTTGCTACATGAGCACCAATTTTACCTAAACCTACGACTCCTAATTTTTTCTTGTAAAGCTCATTCCCAACAAATTTCTTTCTCTCCCAATTACCTAACGAAGTACTACTATTAGCTAATGGAATATGTCTAGATAATGCCAACATCATTGCTAAGGTGTGTTCAGCAGCAGCTATAGTATTTCCTCCGGGAGAATTAACAACAAGAACTCCTTTTTGTGTAGCAGCTTTAACATCTACATTATCAACTCCCACTCCTGCTCTTCCAATAATTCTAAGTTTATTTGAAGAGTTAATAATTTCTTCAGTCACTTGAGTACCAGATCGTATCATTAGGGCATCATATTCTTTGATAATTGATGTTAACTCAGAGTTTGAGATCCCTATCCTCTGATCAACCTGAGCAACTTGTGAAAGAATATCTATTCCTGTTTGATCAATTGGATCTGTAATGAGAACTTTTGTCATTTAAGATTGGTTCTTTAATCTTTTACTTTAACTTAATCTATAGTGTATGTATCTTATTTTATTAATTTGAATAACACACAAACATTTGAGGATTGAAATTTGACTAAAAGTATTATGATATTTGAAGACATTGAGAAATGTATCAAGCTATTTAGTGTTTTCAAAGAAAAATCAGTAATTCTCTCTGAAGCTATTTTGATCCCACCAATTACTGAGAAAATATCATCAGATGAAACCGAATTGCTAAATGCAAAAGCAAATATTTTATTTAAATATCAAAAATTTGAAGATATAAGAATCTTAAATCCTAAACTTGATAGAAAGCTCAGACAAAAAGATATGAGTAAATGGCTAATGCCGTTTGGTTTTATTGCTGGAATAGCTTTTTCTAACATGACAAATTTATCTACTTTCAGCTTTCTTGGTTTAAATAACATCGGTGAATCCTTAATTGGAGGTCTTTTGGGAATGGTGTCAGGATATTTAGGAAGCGTTTTTGCTTCTGCGAGTATCAACATTAATAGAAATAAAGAGTTGAGACCAATTATCAACTTAAATAAAGAGGGTAAATGGCTTGTTCTTCTTGAAAATCAAATTGGGACTGAATTACCTTGGGATGTAATAAAACAATCAGAAGCAAAAGATATAATTTTTTTGGAAGGCTAAATGATTAACTTAAAAGAAATCTTAATAAATTCAAACTACAAAAAAGAAACTGAGGAATTAATAAATATTGCTAACTTAGCTTACAAACACTGGGAAACTTATTGGACTGGATTTAGTTCAACCTATATTTGCGAAGAGATTTTAAAAGATTTTGAAAATTTAAATGATTTCAAATTTTATGTTTATGGAGGATTCTCCTCTTCTCAAAGATCGAGAATAGCTTGCTTTAGAGGAGATAACATTCCTGAAGAGGATGTGATAAAAAGTAATTTTCCAGCACAAGGAATAAAAATTAATGGCAATTTTTTATTTGATAATGCTACACAAGACGACTTTAGATCCCTCTTAATTGAAAATGGGGTAAATAAAAAAAAAATAGGAGATATATGGACTATTCACGATAGGGGGGCACAAGGGATAATTGATAATTTAGATATTAAGTATCTAAATGAAAATTGTTTTTATTTGCGAGACGTAAAAGTAAAAATTAATTTAGTGGGTATAGATGAATTACAAATACCTACTGGAAGATCAAAAAAACTTGTTAACACAGTAGAAGCCTCAACAAGATTAGACGCTATAGCTTCAGCAGGTTTTAGGATATCACGAACCAAAATTATTGAAAGGATAGAAAATGGAATGCTCAGATTAAATGGAAGCAAAGTTAATAAGCCAACTGTTAATCTAAAAATTGGCGACAAACTGCAACTTGAAAATAAAGGATTTATCGAAATTTTAAATTTAGAAATAACCAAAAGAGAACGATGGAAAGTTAAATTACTTAGAAAATGAAACTCAACCTGCTATTTTCTTATAAGGGGGAATTAAAATTCCTCAAGTTGGGCGATTAGCTCAGTGGTAGAGCACTACCTCGACACGGTAGTGGCCACTGGTTCGAATCCAGTATCGCCCATCCAAATTTTTGATGGCCTAGGTTATATCCACAGAAAATAATTTCATTTTTTAGATTATTAAAAAAAAATGAAACTTAATCAAATAATTAATCTTCATAAGGGGCTTACTGCATTTGTAATAGTAGGACTTATGATAATCTTTGATAATTTTACAATCGCTCCATATGTTTATTTAGCCCTGCATGGTACTTATGGATTACTTTGGCTACTCAAAGAAAAGATATTTCCGGATCCTTATTTTAAAGAAAAAATCAATTTTTTAACTTCAGTTACTGGTTTTATTTTCCTTGGAAGTTACTGGATAGCTCCCTACATTCTTATCTCATCACAGAAATCTGTTCCAAATATCTTAATAGCTGCATCTATATCAATAAATATAATTGGTGTGTTTTTACACTTTGCTAGTGATGCCCAAAAATATTTTTCTCTTAAATTTAAAAGAGATCTAATTAAAGAAGGGTTTTTCAAACATATAAGGAATACAAATTATCTAGGTGAAATACTAATTTATCTATCATTCGCCATACTTTCAATGAGTTTCATTCCATTCTTAATTCTTGCAATATTTTTCTTTATAGTTTTTCTACCAAGAATGATAAAAAAAGATAAATCGCTCACAAAATACGCTTCATTCGATGAATACAAGAAAAAAACTGGTCTTATTTTACCTAAATTAAATGGTTGAAAATAACTTACCAAGTTGGAGGCAAGACTTAAAATCTTCTAGAAAAAAAGAGGGTAAATCTCCCTCTGCTAGATGGATTCAGCTTGCAACAGTTAACGAAAAAAATGAGCCAAGATTAAGAACAGTTGTTTTCAGAGGATGGAATAAGGATAGTTCAATGATTATTTTTACAGATAGAAGGAGTAAAAAAATTGAGCATTTAAAATCTAACCCTAATGCAGAAATATTATGGTTTTTTCTGAAAACCAAATCACAATATAGATTTAAGGGAAAAATAAGTAAATTAAGTGATAACAACAATTATTGGGATACATTATCTGAAAAATCAAAATCCTCTTGGTTCTGGGGATCTCCTGGAGAAAAAATTAACCCAAAAGTGCAATCTGCTTATAAAGTATTATCAAATCTACCCAAGTCAGACAATTTTGTAGTTCTAAATTTTGAAATCTATTCAGTAGATCTTCTTAAATTAGAACAGCCTATTCATAAAAGATATCTATGGGAAAAGATTAAGAAATGGAAAAAAATAGAAATTAATCCCTAAATATTTCTAAATTGTATACTTAGGTTGAAAAACATATAGTGATCGGTCAGTTTAAAAAAAGAAATATTATTCATATGGATTTCTCAGAAATTCCAGAAAACCCTTTTATCTTTTTATCTTGGGTGACTGCTATAGGACTTTTTTTAAGTATTTCTGAAGCAACGATTAAGCTTAAACTCAAGAAGAGAAATAGTTATCGAAAAAGGGTAGCACTAATAAATAGTCTTTATCCTAAAAAATTAGCTTCAAATATCTGAAAAGATATTTTCCTGAAGGAATTGAAATAAACCACCTTTATTTCTTTCTTCTTTGATTTGAGATTCCTTAGAAGACGATTTTAATTTTGTTGAAGAAATACTTTCTTCTTCATCGTCTAATTTTAGGATTCTAATGATAACTTCATCCAAAGAGAAGTTACCAGGCCCTGTCAAAGCAATTGAACTTGCTGAAGCAAAATAAAGAAGTAAAAGCTCAAGTAAAAAAATATTAAAACCTGAAGTTACAAGCGCGTGATATATGGCAACAGAAATTGTTCCAACAATAGCTAAAGCTCCGAATCTTGTAGCTAAACCGATAATTAGTAACCAACTACCTCCTATCTCCGAAAATGCTGCGACGTATGATAAAAATATTGGGAATGGTAGATGTAATGGTCTGACAAAAGCATCAGCAAAATTTTCTATATTTGCTAATTTCTCATAACCATGGTGAATAAGAACAGTACCAGTTATAACTCTAAGAATTAATAAAGCAGTATCTTTGCTAAGCGACTTGGTAAGAATGGTTGAAAGCACTATAAAAAAATTATCCTTAAGTAAAAATAACTAGTCACAGTATTCATCGTGGATTAAACACCAAAAGTTGTGCCTAATTAAGTATTTATACTTAATTGCCTAAAGATTTCTTTTTTTTTCTTTTTAAGAATTTGCCTAAATTAGAAATTATTTTTTGAATAATTTTCGGATATTCTTTGATTAATTTTGGGAATGTTTTCTTTAAATTTAAAAAACCCTTTTTTGGCAAATTTCCAAGCAAATAAATCTTCATCCCTCACAAGATTAAATATATTTTTATTGTGTAAATTTTTAAACTCAATTATGAAATCATAATTTTCTCCTACTCTAGGATAAATAATGTCTATTTCATTAATATTTTTAAAAGTAACTGCTATTGAATATGGATCTATCTGTTCAACATTATCAAATTGTCCTACAAATTCAGTGACCAAATCTTGTTTGAATCTCAAAACAGATTCAGATAATTTAATTTGTCTTTGTTCATTCTTTAGAAGGATAATAAATACTTTTTTATAGCTTGGAAGTAAATTTTTGAGGGTTGCAAGGTGCAGATCATTTTCAAACATAATCAGATAATCTGATTTAGGATCCATATTATTTTTATAAATCTCATCTTCTAATGGTATTTGATTGGATTCCTCAAGAAAAATTTGTTTATTAATTATTTTTTCTGCATTAAATCTATTATTTGAAAATTTTCTGAGGTTTGATGATGAAAAAAGATATTGCTTCCCCTTAGTTTGTAATCCTCCTACCCATCTCCAGCTAAGGAGATTAGATGAAGCATCACCATCAAAAAGATATTTAAAGAAAAACTTTGCTCCCAATTGCCATGGGAGGCCTAAATTAAATATCCATGTACTCGCGAACCACATTCTCGTATGGTTATGCAAATAGTTGTACTGCTTTAATTCATGGACCCAAGAATTAAAAAAATCTATTTCTGTATTGCCATTAATTGCACTTTCATATAGTTCATAATCAAAATCAAGATTTTCTTCTGAAATAAAATTTCGCCAAACTTTAGGTCTATTTTCCATCCACCCTTTCCAGTAAACTCTCCAAAATATTTCTTCAACGAATTTAGTTGAATTTTTGATTTTGTACTTACTTCTAATATCATGAATCAGATCATATTCCGATAATATTCTATGCGTAATGAAAGGTGATAATTTTGAAACTGAACTTTCGTTATTTGGACCAAAATCAAAATTTCTTAATTTTGTATAATCATTAATTTTATTTTGCGCAAAATTGTCCCAAATACTTTTAGCTTTTAATAAAAATGACATTTTTCTGTTAACTTTAAAGAATTTTTCATTTGATAGAAATTTCAAAAATTAGCCTTCAAATTAATCCTTAAATTTTTATGTTTCACTTTTAAGTAAATATGTTTGATTGAAGTATTGAATTTAAACTCCTAATCCGTACATTTTATACTCTTAAATCGCGCACTGCGTAAGATGATATTTTATTGTCAATTACTTTTTAAATCTAGTTTGAATTTTCAAATCTTTATTTAGATGATTTTTTCTAAAAGATTTCTAAATATTTATCAAAATTAATATGAATAATTTATTAGTTAGAGATATTAAGTATCTAGATGAACAATACAGATTAGGTGAAGGCATAATTTCCGATGATGCATTTAAGCAACTTCAGAAGCTTTTTATACCTGTTAATCCAAAATCTGACTATTTTAATCCAAAAAATAAATATATACTTTTGCCAAAATTAGCTAAAGGAAACTATAGAGAATTTTTGGGAAGTTTATTACCAAAAACAAGATTAAGCATTCAACCAAAAATTGATGGCTGCGCTATTGCAATTAGATATACAAATGGCAATTTTAAAAAAGCTATTACAAAAAAAGGATTTGATGTCTCAAGCAAAATTAAACAAATTAAAAATGTCCCCGATTGTATTCCTATCAAACGAGATTTTCAAATTAGAGGTGAACTATACGCTACAAACCAATTTGCCAGAATTTCCCAAAGAATTACAAGAGAATACCTCAATGATAAGAAAGGGATTGGAGAAAGTCTCAGCTTTTGCTGTTTCCAAATACTTAATGGAAGAATTAATCAATATGAAACCCTTAACTATCTTAAAAAATGTGGCTTCAGCACCCCTGAAAGTTACTTCACAAATCATACAAGCGAAATCCAAATATATAAAAAAAATTGGTTAGAGAGAAAAATATTTGCAAAATATCCAACTAATGGGATAGTTATTAAAATAAATAGTAGGAAACTAAGGTTACTTAGAGAGACAAGTTTATCTCAAAATAATGAATGGCAATATGCAATTGAAAAATAATATTAAATAGTACCTTCAAAAAGAGCTCACGATACTGACTTCGAGTATTTACAGTGGAAAAGTAATTAAATTTTGGTTAAATCCCAAAGCAATTTGCATGATTACTAAATGACTGCCACTATTTCAAGACCTAAAATTTCTAACTGGGGAACTTCTAATATTCCAAACCTTACAGGTAAAACAGCACTAATTACTGGTGCAAATAGTGGTCTTGGATACTACACAGCAAAGGCCTTAGCAGAAAAAAATGCTCATGTAGTAATAACTTCTAGATCGATTGAAAAAGCTAATCAAACCATCAAAAAACTTAAAGGTCTTAACCCTGAAGGAATATTTACACCTTTAGAATTAGATTTGTCAGATTTAAAAAATGTTGTTGAAGTTCGGTCCAAAATTTTTGATGATTTTGAAAATTTGGATTTACTAATCAATAATGCAGGCATAATGCATCCGCCAAAAACACTTAGTGCCCAGGGATATGAAATACAATTTGCAGTGAATCATCTGGCTCATATGCTTTTGACCCTAAAGCTTCTTCCAATTATTGAAAAAAAAGAGGAATCGAGAATAGTGACAGTTACTTCTGGTGCACAATTTTTTGGCAAAGTTGGTTGGGGAAATCTGAAAGCAGAGAACTATTACAACAAATGGGAATCTTACTCCAATAGCAAATTGGCAAATGTAATGTTTGCTTTGGAACTAAATGAGAACTTAAAACACAAAAATATACTTTCATTAGCTGCTCACCCAGGAATTGCAAAAACAAATCTTTTTACTGCTCAAAAACCTAAACCTAGTCCAATTGAAACATTCTCCATGAAATTATTTAGCCCTATTTTTCAATCTGCTGAGATGGGTGCTTTACCTCAACTTTTTGCAGCTACTTCACCAGATGCAAGAGGCGGTGATCATTATGGTCCTAAGTTTAGTTTCAGAGGTCATCCAAAACTATCCCCTACCTCTCCTTTCGCAATTAACAAAAAAGAAAGGAAAAATTTATGGGGAAAAAGCCTTGAAATACTTAGTAAATTCTTATAAATTTTTCATTTTTACTAACTTTAAAAAATACTTCAAGATATGTAATTCACTCTCTGAGAGTTTCATAAATTCTATTAAGGCATCATAATTTTTTTCATCAATTTTTTTTGATAATTGAATAAAACTATCATGGTTTTCATTAACAAAGCGCTCAGCAATCTGAGATGGAGTTAAACCCTTTTCTATTAATTCACCTGGAGCATTTTTCTCCCACTTTTCATAAAACCAAGAAAACCAATATTTTGCAGTATTATCTTTCATTAATTAACTTTTATTTGGCGAATTCTATAAATGCTGAAGAAAGATCTCATGATTGAATTAACCCTAAAACACACTTAAGATAAGTGCAATTATAAATTTAATGATAGATAATAATCATTCAAGTAAAAGAAAAAATATTAATCTTATAATTGGATTAGGTAAATCTGGATTTTGGGCTGCCAAGTATTTGAGAAGCATCAATAAGAGAGTAATTGTTTGGGAAAGTAAAGATGGGATAGAAATGTTAGAAAGGAAAAAAGAATTGGAAGAACTTAATATACTAGTTTCTCTGAATAAAGAATTTGTATTTGAAGAAATTCATCCTTTTCTAAAAGAGATTGAATCTGTTGTTGTAAGTCCATCAATACCTTATGACCATAAAACTATTATTAAATTAAAAAAAAAGGGAATTAAAGTAATTGGAGAAATTAATGTTGCATGGGAAATTTTAAAAGACACAAATTGGATAGGTATTACTGGAACTAATGGCAAGACTACTGTTACTCATTTACTAAGCCATATACTCTGCCAGACTGAATTATATGCTCCTTTTGCTGGAAATATTGGGACACCTTTATGTAAATATGCTTACTCCAAAAAACACGAAAAAATTGATTGGGTTGTAGCTGAATTAAGTAGTTATCAAATAGAAATATCTCCAGAAGTAAAACCTAATATTGGAATCTGGACAACCTTCACAGAAGATCATCTTGAAAGACATAAAACACTTGAAAAATATTTCAATATAAAAAAAAGCTTGCTAGAAAAATCAGATTTTAGAATTTATAATTATGACGATAAAAATCTAAGAAATCACTATAGTTCACTATCAAGAGGGGTTTGGATAACAACTAGTTTTAATAAATCAAATTTTATTCAATGCGATTATTGGATAGATGATCAAGCATACATTGTTGAGAGAGGAAAGAAACTATTCAAACTTGAACATTTTTCTTTAAAAGGAATGCATAATCTTCAAAATCTTTTATTGGTAATAGCAGCAGCAAGAAAAGTTGGATTATCTGGGAAGAATATTAAGGATTCTTTATCTAATTACAAACAATTACCGCATAGGATGGAAACAATTTATAAAAATAATGATCTGGAAATAATTAATGATAGTAAAGCTACAAATTTTGATTCATCTATTGCAGGAATAAATTCAATTGAAGGGCAAATAATAATTATTGCTGGGGGCAGATTAAAAGGCAATGAATATAGTGAGTGGATAAAAGTTTTAAAGAAAAAAGTTAAATGTGTTTTCCTTTTTGGAGAAAGCTCAAAAATCCTAAAAATGGCACTTATTAATGAAGGATTTAAAAAAGATATTTTTGAATGTTCAGAACTCAAAGAGCTTTTAAATTTTGTTTTTAATTATTTAGAAAATAACAGGGTAGGAACATTAATATTCTCACCTTCATGTTCTAGTTTTGATCAATTTAAAAATTATGAAGAGCGTGGTGATTATTTCAAAAAACTAATAAGTGAAAAATTAAAGGTTAATAAAACCATTTTTTGTTCAAATATCATTTCGTAATTTTCAGGTCGGTCATCACAACCGTCTCCCCTCTAGCAAATATTCACTTATTTAGTTAGATTTTGACTATAAATTAACTACTAGCAATGAGTGAATCTAACAATTTACCTCAAGCAATAAGTCATAGAAAATTAAGTTACTTGATGCTTAAGGCACAAAAAGATTATCATTTTTCTGATGAATCAGCAGAAACAGAAAGTCCCGAGAAAAGAGAATTTGAAGAGTTAATAAACAATTGGGAAGCTTCAACTAAGAAAGTAATTAATGAGTTATCAAAAAGAAAAGAGAATTTACTAAAAGATAAATCACCAAATTCTTTAATTGCTCTTGGTGCGATGGAAGTTCACCTTAATATGGCTTTGCATGCCTTAAATGCATTTAATAAAGGAGTTGATGGGGAATAGAAACAGATAAACTATAAGGAAGGCATCGAAAATAAGAGAAAATCTAGGTCTTTTTCAGTATCCATAGAGATATCATCATAATAATTAACTTCAAATCCTAAGCCATCTCCAGAAGAGAGACTAATATTTGAATTAACGTCTTTACTTTTTAATAAAAGATTACCTTCTATTATTTGTATCCAATTATATGTGTCGATTTTTAATGGCAATTTTTTTTCTTTAATAGGTTTATATTTACAACGCCATAAAGAGATATCTTGATTTATTAAAAGTTTATTTTCCCCATCTAAGTAATCAATAATGAGATTATCTCCTATGCCATTTTTAAATGATTTTTGCTTATAGGCAGGCTTAAGATTACTTTTTTTTGGATAAATCCAAATCTGAAATAACTTACAGGGTTTATTCTCTTCATTTTTCTCACTGTGTGAAATCCCAGTGCCAGCTGACATAACTTGAACTTCATTTTCATAAATTTTTCCTGAATTATTTAATGAGTCCCGATGAGTAATTGCACCTTTTGTTACAACAGTAATTATCTCCATATCAGAATGAGAATGCATATTAAAGCCAGAATTTGGAAAAATAGTATCTTCATTTATGACTCTAATATTCCCAAAATTATCCCATTTTGGATCCCTATGCTCTGCGAAAGAAAATGTATGCATTGAATGCAGCCAATCTCTTCTTGATAAAAATCTATCTTTGGATTTTCTTAGTTTAAGAATATTAATAACCATCAAAATTTTGAAAGAATTCTAAAAAATTAGAAAAATATTTGTAAAAAATTTTTTTATAAATTATTTCTAAAAAAAAATATCGAATTTAAAAATTTATTTTACTCTGAGCTTTAGTAGCCTTTATCAATATTTTTTTTGCTTCATCTCTTGTAAGGCATTTTTCTGCTTTTACATTTAGATTTTTAAGTTTTTGCAGTTGCTTTGAGTTACTCATAATTTAACTCGTTCATAAAGCCATCTTAACATAAATTTAAATTAATTGCCTAAAACCTTTGCATCAAATCATTTTTGCCGCTTTAAGAATGGAATTATCAGAGCAATATAGAGGATGTATTGGATTATCTTTGATTGTTTTCTTAATTAAAAGCGGTCCAAGAGGATTATCAAAATTATTGTTCCTAATTAAATTATATTGCATTATTTTTTTTGATATTTTTGTATTTCTATTTAGAAATTTCCCTTTATTACCCCAACCTAACCATAAATCACAATTTTTATTTTCAGACCAGTGTTTTAAGTTTTTATAAATATGATTATTGTTTAGATACCCAACAGGTTTTTTGTGATTATAAAGTTTTTCTGGATTACTTGAAATTAAAGCAAATAGATTAATTAATTTTACTTTGCCATAATTATGTTTTTCTGAAATTTTGATTATCTTTTTTGTTGTATTATCCAAAAAAACTGCATCTGATAATGAAGGATTTAAACCAATAAAAATTATTTCTTTTTTAGATTTAGAAATCTCATAACTTAAACTCCATCTATATAATTTGTTCGCGCTTATTAAACAATTTCTCTCTAGAAATAATTTTTTCAACCTAAACCTACACCTCTAGCCATAAGAGTTGCAAACAATGGTATGGTTGCAAAGCCCACTAATTCTGTAGTAATAATAAGTCTAAACCTTTTAACAAGGTTCTCTGAAATTTCAGGTAGCTTATTTTTACTTAATGGAATTGCCCAGAGAATATATGTTGTTGTTGGGTATAGAGAAAGTAGTCCTACCAAAATATAAAGAGAGACCTTTATCCAAAACACAGGATTACCTGTATAAAAATCACCCCCTTGACCAAAATACTTAACACGCAATATACCAGTAACCAAAATTGCGACTCCCGCCAAACCGTAAACGACATCAGCAATTATCATTGAGATTGTCTCGTTTCTATTAAGATCTACTTTGAGAGTCAATCTTTCAAACAATAGAGATCCGAAACATAATATGATTCCTAAATAATGTACATATGCTACCAATGCACTTTTAGCAATTTCCCCTGTTAATAAAGTTCCAATTAACATTTTCTAGTCAAAATTTATACAATACTAACCACCAAATTAAGAATTTGTTTAGAAATAGATTAATAATTTAAG
Source organism: Prochlorococcus sp. AG-424-M03 (assembly GCA_003213275.1). Classification (GTDB taxonomy): domain Bacteria; phylum Cyanobacteriota; class Cyanobacteriia; order PCC-6307; family Cyanobiaceae; genus Prochlorococcus_A. The sequence goes on from QCNH01000001.1 coordinate 78,350, forward strand.
AGCAAAGTATTGAATCTAAGAATCTAAATACCTTTTTTGACCATCTTCAAAAAAATCTTTTTTATTCCATACTTCGATTACATCTGGGAAATGTTTTTCCATGCAAGTATCACAAACCCCATGACTAAATCTAATATCACTTATTTTCGAAAGATATTTTTCCAAATGCATCCAATCGCCCTCCTTATTTTTTACTTCTCTGCAATATGAACATACAGATAAAATTCCTTCCTGTTTATGCAAATTAGACAATGCATCTAGCAAGTTTAATGATTTTTTTCTAAGCTCTAAAAATGAAACTATTTGATTAGATAATAATTCCATAATAGTGAATTGTTGGGGAGTGAGATTTCCTGGCTTTCTATCTATTACACAAAGAGTTCCAAGTTTATTACCTTCACTATTTCTAAGAGGAAAACCTGCATAAAAACGAATCTTTGGATCTCCTGTTACCAATGGATTATTTATAAATCTTTCATCTTGGAAAGCGTCATGAATTATTAATGGATTATTTTCTTTTATTGCATGGGTACAAAAAGACCAATCTCTTCTAGTTTCTGATATTTGAAGTCCTACTTTGGATTTAAACCATTGTTTATCTTTGTCTACCAAAGTCATTAAAGAAATAGGCACATTACAGGTTGCAGCAGCAATTTGTGTAATATCGTCATAACATGATTCTGGCTTGGTTCCCAAAATCCTGTATTCTGCCAAAGCTCTTAATCTTCTTTCCTCTTCTTCTTTTTTTGATACAGGATTCTGCATTACACTTCACCAATAATTCAAACTCTAAAATTAAAGCCTCTTTCAAAAACTTTTTCCTTCTAATACTTAATAAAAAAAGATAAATTTATTGATTTATTAATTTATGATTTAAATTCGAGATTGCCATCCCAGCGATCCATCCACTTGTCCAACAATGTTGAAAATTAAATCCACCTGTGATCCCATCAACATCTAAAACTTCTCCAGAAAAAAATAATCCTGGACAAATTAAGCTCTCCATACTTTTAAAATTAACTTCATTAATTTTTACGCCTCCAGAAGTAACAAATTCCTCTCCAAAAGGACCTTTGCTAGAAATTATATATTTGTCCCTCATAATAATATTTATCAATTTGTCTCTTTCATCCGCAAGTAGATCAGCCCACTTCTTCTCTTTATCAATACCTATTTTATTTAATAAAAAAATCCATAATCTTTTTGTTAATAATGGCACAGGTCTACTGTTTATTAAATTCACCTTCCCTTTATTTAATCTTAAAAAGTTAATTTTTTCTTTTAACTCCTCATAACTTAAAACTGACCATTTAATGATTAGATTAAATTTATATTTTTGGCTAAAAAGTTCCCTTGCTGCCATTGATGAAAGTTTTAACACCGCTGGTCCACTAAAACCCCAGTGAGTAATTAGTAAATCTCCTCTATTTTGAAAGGTCTTATTGTTTAATTTAATTTCTAGATCTATTCCCTTTATCGATACGCCACTACATTCATCCAGATTTGGTTCTTTTGTAGAAAAAGTAAACAGTGATGGAACAGGTTTAACTATGCTGTGTCCAAGATCTTGAGCCAATTTATAGCCACTTGGGTGGCTACCACTAGAAAGAACTATATTTTTTGTAATTACCTTTTCTTTTTTAAGACTAAAAATATTAAATAAATTTTCTGGAGTTTTGGAAATTTCCTTTACAAAAAATTTTGTAAATATCTCTACATTCTTTGATAAAGCACTTTTTCGTAAACAATCAATCACATCTGAAGAAGAATTAGACACTGGGAATACTCTTAGATCTTCTTCAATTTTTAATTTCAAACCTTTTTTCTCAAACCAATCAAATACATCTCCCGCCGCAAAACGATTAAATGATTCTAAGAGCTGAATACCACCTCTAGGATAATTCTCAACTAGTTCATTTGGTATCCATGTCGCATTAGTTACGTTACATCTCCCCCCTCCACTAATCCTTACTTTCTCCATAAGTTTTGAAGTGCCTTCAAGAATTATTATTCTTTTTACTCCATTTTCAGCAGCAGTTATTGCTGTCATAAAACCAGCAGCACCGCCTCCTATAACTGCTAAATCAAAAGAGTCCAAAAACTTATCCTTTAATATTCTTTAGTCTGATAATAGCAAGGCTATAAAAAGAAAAATTATTCAAAAAAAATATATAAATACTTAAGAAACTACATAATAAATAGTAGTAATTTAATAAAGTTTTGAATCTTCTACAAAAATCAACGCAGTCGTTATTTATATGCTTTATTTTAACTTAATGAGTCTAATATTTTCTTACGTTAAATATTCTGAGGCCAGCTTTCCTATGACGGGCCAATACACAGCTCTTCTTTTAATAACTTCTTTTATTTGGGTTTTACTTTGGTTTGGATATAGACAAAATAAGATAAATGATGAGATCAAGAAAAAAGAAAAAGAAGAAAGAATTAATGCAAAAGTTCAAAGAAGAAAAAAGTTAGAAAGTCTTTACCCTAGTAGAAACAAACAGTTTAAAATTAAGAAATTATCTTCATATAAATATGAAAAAAAATAATTTACAATCTCTAATTAACTACTTACCAGGAATCTTGATTCTTATTTATGTATTCTTTTTAGCATTTACTCAATTTATAAAATAAAATTTTCTAAAAATTATTTGTTTTGATTGGAATCCTTTCTGCTTTTGGAGCCGCTACATCTTGGACTTATGCATGCTTTATTTGGCGATCGCAAACTCAAAAATACAAATCAATAGATATTAATTTAATAAAAAATATAATAGCTTTTATTGTTTTTCTACCTGCTTTTATTAATCTCAGTTCTGCAACTGAATTAAAATATATATTTGTCTTACTATTTAGTGGAATAATAGGTATAGGTTTAGGTGATACCTTCTACCTAAAATCATTACAAACAATTGGCACAAGAAAAACTCTATCTTTAGAAACTCTTTCTCCTTTAATGGCTGCTTTCTTGGGGAAGATTTTTATTAATGAAAATTTAACCCCCAAATCATGGATTGGAATAATAATAGTATCCATTTCGCTTTTCATAATTCTGAAAAAAGAGGTTTATTTTAAGGAGGGAAACTCCCCTTTCTCAGGAAAACATAACTTTAAGATTTATGCATTTCCTTTTTTATCAGTTTTATGTGCTGTTTTAGGAGGTCTTTCCTCAAGGATAGTTTTCCTTCAAAGTAATTTATCTCCTTTCCTTACCACTGAGATTAGATTATTAGGTGCAATAATCTTTTTAATTACTTTAAAAAGATTTAAAATTAATTTTTTCTTAAACAATATAGAAAAAAATCAACAAAAAAGATTTTTGCTTTCAATATTTCTTGGAACCAATGTAGGAATATTTCTACAACAAATTGTATTTAAAACTCTCCCAATAGGAATAGGATGGGCTTTATTAAGTACATCACCAGTAATTTCTTTATTTTTTGCTAAGAAAGAGGAAAGAGAAATTAACAAAAAAATAATATTTTTTACTTGTTTTTTATTTTCTGGCTTAACATTAATAATTCTCTAATATTGGAGTTAATGTAATAAATACTCATGTTAATAGAAATAACATTAAATAAAATTATTCTATAAATAATCAGAATAATGAAAACCTTAAAGAAAAAAAAACTAGGTACTCTTCAAGTTTATGTTATTTTTCTAAGCTGTATTTATGCAGGATTTATAGGTTATAAATCTTTATTGAATGTTTTATTTACTTAAAATTAATTAATTAATTGTTTGGGCTGATTTAATCAACTTACCTCCATCTTGGTCATCATCATCATTTGAGGCAAAAAATAAAATATATATACCAAGAGAAGCTATAGATAAAGAAATTGATAATACAGAAAGCTCATCCATAAATTTAATTTTTTTTAATAATAAAGGGGAAAAGATAAAAGACAGTAAACAAATACACATTCTCAAAAATAAAAATTTCTTTTATTTGTAAAATAAAGGGAAATATATTCGAACTATTTTGTGAAAGTTCTAATCACTTCTCCTTGTAGTGCAAGCGTAATAATTCAGTATGGAATAAAAAGTTGGCCTATTTGGGAATGTGAGCCAAGCAAATTTCAATGGAATTACGATGACAAGGAAATTTGCTTAATTATTGAAGGCCAAGCTACTATAAGCACTCAAAAAGGTGATATTTATGTAATTAAAGCAGGAGACCTAGTTGAGTTTCCAGCTGGGCTTTACTGCAAGTGGGAAGTAACCAAGAGTCTTAAAAAACATTATCGGTTGGGTAGCTAAATATAAGAAAAAAGATTTTTTCTTGTTTTATTATTAAGCCAATGCAGATAAAATATAGTTAATAAATAATTTTCAAAAGGAAAACTAATATTATGCATTTTACTGATCAAGAATATTTTGAGGTTATCGAGAAAAACGAAACAGTAAAAGAAGCCTATGAAAAGATTAAGCAAATTTGCATTGATTTACAAAAACAAACAAATTGTCCTGAAGAGGACTTAAAAGATTTTCTTGAATTTATTTCTAGACAATGGAATTAAGTAATAATAAACAAACCCCTAATCAATAGGAGATTTAACCTCTCAATTTATTTTTCTGACTGAAAAAGTTCTAATCTAATTCTTTTTTTGGCTTAGTATTGATACTTGAAGTTCCCTTAGCAGCAGAAACAAAGAAAAAGAAACCTACAATGCCTGATATACCAAATATCGCAGCCAAAGGATCAAAAGAGAAAGAAAACATAGAATTTTAAAATAAAGATAAATAATAGTTTTTGAATCAAAATTGCACAATTATTGTTAAGTATAAAAAATAACAATCTCACGATTCATTAAGTCATTATTAGTTTCTAGTAGGTAAAAGTAAATTATTATTCAAATTCATATTTAAAATAAAAATATAAATATATACCTAAGATTTATTCTTATGATTGAAAAAATTATAAAAAATATTTATAGAAATCTAGAATACTAATACCTAACAGATCCACAATTGTTATTTCTTTTGATTAATATCAAGAAATGATAGATTTATTCTCAGCTTCTTCCTCAGTAAGTCCTTTAACAGCTATACTTTGGTGTTTTTACCCAATATCTGTACTTTTAATAATTGAGTTACTTCTCGGAGGAGGGTTTGATGACGATAATAATGACGATGAAGATGGTGGCATGCTAATTCCGGCTTATTCAAGATCTAACGTTTAATTTAAATTTTAAATTTAAAGCCCTTAATAAAGTCAATTAAATGGTTAATGATATTGATACCACTCTTATATCCCTAATTACACTTACAATTATTCTTATATCTTCTCTCTCCTGGCTAGCCCTAAAGACCCTCAAAGAAGGTAGAAAAGCGCTTAAAGAAATAAATAAAGATTCATTATAAATAGCAAAAGAACTTATAATAATGGAGAGTTTTTCGATTGGTATTAATCATCTTTTAGCTTTATAAGTTTGACTAACTTAAATATATGCCTAAAAAATAACGACTTTTCTTTAATGGAAGGTTTGCAAATTCATAAAAAGACTAAATAAATATTAGAATTTAAAAATATTAAACTAAACAATTCTCAATTTACATTTATTACTTTTGTTTTAATAGTTTTCTTTCCCATAATTACCTTCATAAATCAATATGCATCTAAATTCTTTAATTTATATTTGTTCTATCTCTTTATTCATTTACATAATGGCACTATTTTGGAGAGACATGCCTAATCATAAACAGTAAATAAATAATATTAATTTTGTTGCCTAACAAAATAAATTAGGTTATTAATTTAATATTGGCTCTAATTTTTCTATATAAATGCTAAAGGAAACTTCAAATAACCATAATAAAAATACATTCTCAGAAACTAAAAATATTGAAAAAGAAAAGATAATTTGCAAAGACGGATTCTGCTCCTTACCAAATCAAAAAGAGATCCCAAAACAAAATACGAATGATATGAATCTATTTGATCCTATTTAACACATAATTAATATTCTGATGGCTTCAACTTTATATTAATAAATTCTCTGAATTGTAATTGATGCTTAAGGAATTTTTAAATGCATATCAAGAGTTTTGGATTAAAGCTACTGACTTCAAAGGATGCACATCACGAAAGGACTGGTGGTTCGTTCAATTAGCAAATCTTATAATTTCGTTCCTAACTTTCCCAATAGTTTTAAAGATGTTTGGTTTCAATGCTTATGGAATAGTTTGCATCATTCCTCAAATAGCTATTGATATAAGAAGAATCAGTGATTTTGGAAAGGATTGGAAATGGATCTTTATAAATTTAATACCCGTTTTCGGATGGATCTTGTGGTTCATCTGGTTAGGCTTTGGCAAGACCGGTAATGGGAAAAATAAACTTTTATAGAAATTAACCCTTTATTTTTTTCTTTTTTTAAAATCTACAAATCTTATCTTTTTTCTTAACGCTATTTGTTTTTCAAGGATTCTAAACACATGCATCTCGCATTCTGTTAATTTAAGAAACTGATCTAGTGTATCTTTATCTTCTTCATCAAAATTTTCGAAAACTTCTGAAATAGCGCTACTATTTCTAGAAATAAACTCCTCTGCAACATCTTCTGGTTTTTTACCTGAGTCGAAATCCTGAAAAGCTTCATAAGAATTAAGTTCTCTTGTTAGCCATTTAAACCATGGCTCATTGTTTTTAAATTTTTTATTTATGATTTTCTTCATGAATAAATTTTTACTTATTTAATCATTATTAGTTATGCATTCTTTGACAGCTGTACAATTACTTATTTTTATAAATTTAATTAAAGTTAAACCTTGATTTTTTATTTTTTCATAATAACTAAAATTATTACCTATCAAATTTTTTAGAGAATAAGTATCTATTACTCATTTTTTAGTTTAAGAGATACCTAAAATTGAATTTCATTAGAGAAAATTATCAATCCCATTTTATGACTTTGCTTCATCTCCAATTTTAATTATTGGTGCCTTTGGAATTGCAGTAGCAATACTAATCTTTTTTGTCGTATATCAAAAATATTTCAATTCGCCTTTTTAACAAAGAGCCTTCAGACAAAAAATCCTTCACTAAGGAACGAAAAGAATTAAATTAAAGATTAGAAAAAATAAAATTTAAAAAATTTATAAAAAATTACTTCTATGAAAATGACTTAATGATCTCGAATTCAAGACCTTAATCTTTCAAACGGAAATTCTGGTCTATAACGAATTATGGATAAAGATCATCTTATTGAGTTAATTTCTAATAGCCTTCTTTACGAGAGTAAAGATTCTGAATCAACTAAGAATCTTAGTGATTTTAAGAATTACCTAGAGAGATTAAATCTAGATCAATTGAGAACTATGTCTAAAGAATTTATTCTTTAGTAGAATATATTAATATTGGTTTTATTTAGTTAATAATAAATACTTTTAAAATTTGTTATCTTCATTAAACAATCATGGAAATATGCTAAAAGTAAATAGAAGTGATTTTTTAATCAAGCCATTTATAAAAAGAGATAATTTTAGAGCTTTCTATCAAATTATTTCTACCATAATCCCAATAATTTCTCTTTGGTTAATTGTTTACCAAATAATAAATCATCCTTTTTCATTATTAATAAAAGGATTCTTATTGATACCTATTGTTTGTCTTCTAACGCTTTTCTCTTCTAGAACATTCTCATTAATGCATGATTGCGGTCATAATTCTCTTTTTACAAAGCGTAAATTAAATCGTTCTTTTGGATTTTTACTTGGTTTAGTAAATGGTATTCCCCAGAAATCATGGTCAATTGATCATGCATTTCATCATAGAAATAATGGGAATTGGGAAATTTACAAAGGTCCTATCGATGTTTTAAGTCTCGAAGATTATAATTCTCTCTCAAAAAGAGAGCAAATATTTTATAAACTAAGTCGAAATTGGATAATGCTTTTCCCTGGTGGCTTTTATTACTTAGTTTTAAAACCTAGATTAGGGCTTATTATTATTATTTTCAATTTCACTATAGATTTTGTGAAAGAGACTTTTATCAAAATAAAGAGCAGAAAAATCTCTAAACTTTTAGCTATTAATTCAAGATTCAAACCTCCTTTTTCTGATTATGGAGATAATTTTAGTGAAATATTTGAATTAACACTAAATAACATTTTAGTAGTAATAGGGTGGATTTTTATGTGCAAATGGTTGGGGTTAATTTTTTTCTTATCATTTTATTCCATAGTATTAACCCTATCAGCCGCAATTTTAATTTGTGTTTTTTTCATACAACACAACTATAAAAATGCATATGCTAAAAATACAAAAAATTGGGATATCGTTGATGGAGCAATTTTAGGTAGTAGCAATTTAGATATCCCTAATTGGCTAAATTGGTTTTTGGCAGACATATCATTCCACAGCATTCATCATCTCTCAGAGAGAATACCAAATTACAACTTAAGAGCTTGCCATAAAGCGAATATTCATTTGCTTCATCAAGCAAAGTTCTTAAAATTAAGAGATATTCCAAATTGCTTCAAATATATTATTTGGGATAATAAGAATGAAAAATTAATCCCAATAATTTAATACCTAATTGAACCTTCTTCTAAATTTTCTTTTTAAAGGAATACTACTATATGCATGAGTGCCAATAGATGGAGGCAAGTTATTCTTTAAAGGATGCATAAAAGCGTTTGCCATACTCTCCAACATTTTCGAAAGCCAATTAATTAATGATTTCATTTGAAAATCTAAAAGTGTACTTTTTTATCATCTAACTAAATTACTTAAAAGTAAATCAGTCTTTATGCTGATTTTTTTGAAAGATTGCTTTATAAAAAATTAAAAATAAAAATAACCAAAAATTTTTTTTTTCAATTTTAAGAGAAAATTATTAAAACCTTTTTGAAGAAACCCAGCTGAAATATTAATTTAGTAAAAAATACTTATTTTTTCTGATTAACTTAATAAATTAAATTTTTAGCCCTTTTTTCGTGCTATATCTCAATTCCAAATAAATCTACCAAATTTATGAATGATTCAGTTATTTCTAATAACCATAATTCAGGAATAGATTCTATTAATTCATATTTTGAATGTATTACTGAATGCAATATTGTGGATGGTCATCAAGAATGTATAACTCGTTGTGTGGAAATTCATTTAAAAGGAGGGGATCCAGATGAATAAAAAAAATTCACCACAAAGGAAAACGACTCTAAAATGGAATTCAAATGGGGATCTTTCTGAAATTGATATGTTAAGAATTTTGGAGAAGATATCAACTAGTGAACTTAATCAATGTGAATTGACCTGCGATAATGATCAGGTTTAAATATTATTAATAATAGGGCTTTTTAAATTAATAAATTATTCATTAGCAAATTAATAAAGCCCATATATTCAATTGAGTTTTTTTACAATAAGAAAGTGATTTCTATTAAACTTAATTTTAAAAATAAGTCATATAAAATTTAAAATTACCTTTGCTATTAATTTACTAAGGGTGCTAATTAAAAACATCTGGGTGATTTGATTGTTGCATTATATTCAACTTTACTTTAAATATTCTGAATCAAGATTTATAACCTTTTCTCAAGGCTTTAAGTATATGCTGAATAATTAATTTTTAGAAGCCCTATCTTTTTTTAAAAGTTTTTCACTAATTTCTTTTTTTGTTATTTCAATAGGTTGAACTATACCCGAATCGCCATGAGTAGGACAATAATAGGTCATTAAAAGCCATTTTTTTTCTTCATCCATGAATATAATCTCTCCTTGGAGATGCAATAATTAATAATTAAACAAGATAAATTATGATGATTGGATGTTTTTAATATTTTTTTCTTTTTTGCTTAATAATTGAAAAACTTTTGAAGTAGTTCTCACTAAATAGATATAAATACGCATGACTTTAAAAAAAAATCCTGCTATTTATTAATAAATTCAAAATTATTTCATGTCATTAGAATCTATATTGATGGTAGTCGCTCCAATCTGTCTTTTCACGGTAGGAGTGATAGTTTTACCTATTCTAGTAAAACCACGTAAACAATCAGGTCTTCAAAAGAGGTACATACGTGGTCTTTAAATTTAATAAGCTTTAAAGAAGGTCTAACAAAATAATTGTATGGATAAATAAAGTGATTTCAATAAAAGAATAAAATTAAAAATTTTCGACTAAAGTTAATTTTTTTGAAGATTAAATTTAGCTTTTAAAAATTCTATTAAAAAGAAAAATGATACATTATTTTCATAATATGATCTTGTGATGGATAATTAGAATATGTAACTTGATGTTTATTTGACTAAATCCTTACCTAACAAAAATTTGAGTAATATAAAATTTTCGGGTCTTAAAGGCCAAGCGCTTGCAATAGAAAATAAAGATATTCCAAGCATAAACGAATTTAAGGATGTTATACCAGAGCACTATTTTCTTAGCAATACAAAAACTTCTTTAAGGTATCTTTTACAATCAGCTTTGATTCAATTGTTAGTAGTAGCGATCGGGTTCTCTATACCATTTAGTAAAGAAATGATCCCAATTTGGGTCATATACTCATTACTATCAGGTACCACTGCTATGGGATTCTGGGTGATTGCCCATGAATGTGGGCATGGAGCATTTTCTAAAAACAAAACTTTGGAAACTATAACTGGATATTTACTACATTCATTACTACTAGTTCCTTATTTCTCTTGGCAGCGTTCTCATGCAGTTCATCATCGATTCACAAATAATGTAACCAATGGTGAAACTCACGTTCCTTTAGTAATTGAGGGAAATGGAGTGACAGAAAAGATTGGAGGAGAAAAAGAATTACAATTTTCAGATTCCATAGGTAAGAAAAATTACGGAATTCTTCAACTTGTTTTACATCTAATATTTGGCTGGCCTGCTTATTTACTTACAGGTAGTACCGGAGGTATTAAATATGGAACTTCAAATCATTTTTGGCCAATCAAACCATTTTCCAAAGCATTATGGCCATCAATATGGACAAAGAAAGTTTGGATATCAGATATTGGTGTAGCTTGTACGCTATTGGGTCTGTTTTTCTTTATTTTTAAGTATGGATTCTTGCCAGTACTAGCGATGTATATTGGTCCTTTATTAGTAGTGAATAGTTGGTTAGTAGTGTATACATGGCTTCATCATACAGATTCAGATGTACCCCATCTTTCAAATATTGAATTCACATTTATGAGAGGAGCCTTTCTTTCTATTGACAGGCCTTATGGTAAAATCCTTAATTTTCTTCACCATAATATAGGTTCGAGCCATGTGGTTCATCATGTCTGTCCAACCATTCCTCATTATCATGCTAAAAAGGCTACCCTCTTAATTAAAAAAGAATTCAGACAAGCATATCTTTTTAATCCTGATCCAATACCCAAAGCCCTTTGGAATATTGCTTGCAATTGTGTTGCTGTTAAGTCAGATATTAAGGATGGAAGATATATCTGGCAATCTTCATATAATAAAAGAGTATTTAAAACATAAAAAAATAATTTTTTTATCACATTAATTTACGCAAATCGAAAAAAAATATAAAAGATTCAGCAATACCCTAATTTTTATATTAAAAAAATAATGGATTTATAATTAGTTATGAGTGGAGACAATTTACATGGCAAGCAACCTATTAAATTTTATTCAGAGAAAATAACCCTTACGAAAGTGGAATTATTAGAAAAGCAATTAAGTTTAGGAGAAAAAGTTTCAGATTTAGATGAGAAATATAAAGAATGGAGCAGAAAGCTATCCAGTTAATCAGTTAATAAAATACTATTTCATGACTTATAAATATTTTAATTGCATTTAATCAAGATACTTTTCTGTAAATTATTGAAAAGTTGTTTGCAGGCATACTAATAATATCTTCTAGAAAAAAATCATTTTTTTTAGCTTCTGCACTAACTTCCTCAAGATTTCTAATACCCCAAAGAGAATTTTGCATTTTCAATGATTTATCAAAAAAATAATTACTTTGACTTGTATGCTGTTTACCAATTTTAAATGGCCCATACAACATCAAAAATTTTTCCTTATTAAGTAATTTTCCTGCCTCCTTAAAGAGCGCTATTGTACTAGGCCATTGTGCTACATGAATCATATTTATACAGATTATACCTTGCAAAGAATTTATTAAATTCAGTGGAATTTTCCAAGGAATTTTTTCTACATCAAGAAAAATAGGTTGAGGCATTTTAGTATTTAAATCTTCATAATTAATCCAAGAACTTATACTTTCTCTATGAACCAACTCTGGATCACTTGTTTGCCATATGATTCTGGGAAAGCGCTTTTGAAAGACTACACCGTGCTCACCACTACCACTGGCAATTTCCAATATTAAACCATTTGTTTTTATTATTCTAGATAGTACATCCCCAATACAGTGTCTATTTCTCTGAGTAGCAGGGAAAAAAAGTCTATTATCCAAAATAAAAGAATTGGTAAATACAGTAGAAATAATTCCTCTGGGATCCTTTGTTATTTTACTTTTCTCAATTTAGGAGTATTTAAAAACATTATCCTAAAGCTTAAGAATAATATTGAGACTGTAAGAGCAGGAACGATGTAAAGTATTAAATCAGAACTCATCAAAGAAGGAATTCTTGCGAAAATTAAATGCATGTAATAGGTAGAGAATGACATTAATATTTAAATATCTAATTTATTAATAGCAATTATTTGGCTTTTAAAAAATATATTTTTTAAAACTAAAATTTCAAAAACAATAAGAGTCAGCCTGTATCCCTACTAACTGACTCTAAATTATATTTTAATTTAAATTACCTCTAAATGAGGATTTACTCCTAAAAAGAAAAGCAAACACCTTGTGTTTCCTTATTCAAATTTATAAACATAAGATCTAAACAAAGTATCACTAGTAGAGTATATTTCGACACATATTTGTCGCATATAGGCTATTTTTCTTAAATATTTAGTAATTTACTATAATTTTCTTTACATTGATAAATAAATATGTTATATTAGTTTACAAATTATTTATAAAAAATGACACCAGAGGCAGAACGTTTTAATGGTTGGGCAGCTATGTTAGGTTTCATTGCAGCAGTTGGTGCATATGTAACTACTGGCCAAATTATCCCAGGTTGGTTCTAATGAAAAATTCTGAACCCAAAATTGTAGAAAAAGAAAAAATAGTGGCTGAAAAGCTAAATGGCAGATTTGCCATGGTTGGTTTTATAGCACTTGTTGGTGCATACTTGACGACAGGTCAAATAATTCCAGGTTTTATCTAATCAACTTTTATGTAATTCATTAAAGAACTAAATTTAAATTTAGTTCTTTTTTTTTGATTATATCTTTTAATAATTGATATTAAATTTGTGAAACTGTTAAGACGCCAATATTATTTCACTAAACATAAAACTTATTAAAAAATCAGTATAAAAACTCTACCGCGATGATTAAGAATTGAATTAGAGTAAATTTATTAATTATAATGAATTAAAATGGTCAACCTAGGATTAGAAATTGTATTTTGGCTAACTTTATTGGTTTACATTAGTGTAAGAATCGCCCAACCCAAAAAAGGTTATAAACAAGAATATTAAAAAAAAACTTACCTGAACAAAATTTTTAAGGCAAGTTTAAAATGATTTGAATAAAGTAAAAAAATTAATTACTTTTTCTTTTGTAGAACTTAAGTTAATTCAAAAAATGCTAAATTAGAAATAATAATTAGATGATATTATGAGAGTAAAGCTTGAACCTGATACAGCCTTTATTGGAAAGAAATTTGTTTATATATTTCTTGCAATAATATTCACTCTTAATGCAATTACTTTTATCTGGTTGTTTTTATTTTCTAAATTAAATTAATTCTTACTATATATTCTAAGTTTAGTAATCTATATGCTTTTTATTGAGCAATTTCAAAGAAAACCAAAATTACATTATAAAGGTAAAAATTTTCTAAAAGATTCCAGGTATTATGTTGCCTGTTGTGACATAAGCACCTAATAGCGCAACAAAACCAATCATAGCCCATCTACCATTTACTTTTTCAGCATTCTGGGGATAACCTTCATAAGATACAGATTCATCAATATAAGGTCTTGTTTCGGATGGAAACATATTTTGCCTTCCACCTGATTCTGTTGTAACACCTGAATTTGACATTAGAAAATATATGATTGTTAACTATTGTAACTAAAATATTAATTTATGTAAAGCAAAGGCGGTGATTTTTTTTATTCAGATTGGGGGTCTTGTAAAAATTTTCTAAAAATTGATTGTATTCAAAATACTGATAAAGCCTTTTCTTTATAGTTAAATTTGGAGAATCTTTATGAAGATGAGCATTTATACTCACAGTAAGTAATTTTACTTAGTAAAGTAAATATGCATTTAGGAAGTGCTTTGCTGGTTAATATCAGATTATCTGCATTTAACTAGATCGTCATGAGCTTATTGGTGGGATACTACTTATAAGCTCTTTCAATTTTTAAAATAAGCAAATATTAATATTGGAAGATTTTTTTGTTATGGAATAAAAAGATATCAAAAAAATGTCAAAAAAAGTTTTTATTGCTAAACAGAAAATAGACTTAACAAAATAAATGTCTTTAGATTTTATTCTCATTCCTTTTTGTATTTTTACTGTACTTTTTCTTTTAAATAAAGAAAATAGAATTTCCAAAAGAAATCAAAAGGCTAAGTAATTTCATAAATTTAAAAGAAGAGTAAAAGGAAATATCGAACAACTTTAATTTGTATCTATAGTGATATATTTTTGAGAGTTGCTAGTTTAGAACTAGTTATTAATTGTTATTAATTTACAAGAAAAACTAAACTAAATTTTTACTTAAAATAAACTTGTTCCAATATAATCTAGAACTATTAATCTGCTCTAATTTTTGTTGACAATGAATGCACTTACATTGTTTTATTAAAGTTTTATTTTTCATTAATTCATTCTTTTTTTTTAAGAAAGCAAATTTTTTGTTTTACTGCAAGTACAAAAAAATAATCTTTTGATTTATATTGGGGATTCAAACATAAAAATATCATTCTTAAAGATAAAGTTATATTGGTCTCTAAATCAGTAATATTTTATAATTTAAGCAAAGAAAATACAAATAAATTCCTTTTGAAAATTTTAAATCAATCACTAACTAAAAAAATTATCAATAAAATAATTACTCCTTGGTATTCAATACCTTTAATAGATAGATGGTTATTAGGGCAAATAATACCACCCATGATATTTGCCATTTCTGCTTTTACTGTAATCTCATTATCTGTAGGGGTAATGTTCGATCTTATAAGAAAAATAGTTGAATTTGGATTACCTTTATTTTTAGCACTAAAAGTTCTTTTTTTTAGTTTACCCAGCTTTTTAGTTTTATCATTCCCTATGGCAGTGTTGCTTTCTACATTATTAGCCTATGGTAAATTATCAAGCAATTCTGAATTATTAGCCTTGAAATCTTTGGGTATAAAAACTTCACGAATTATTTCTCCAGCTATTGCTCTTTCATTATTTATGACAGGATTAACTTTTTACTTTAATGATAATTTAGTTCCTGCAAGTAATAAATTGGCAGAAACAACATTAAGATCAGGAATAGGAAGTTCTTTTAGCGGTGAAAGAGAGAAATACAATATTATGTTCGCTAGATATGGTTCTAGGATAAATGCATCCACAAAAAAACCAACTAAATCAAATACTTTCCTTACCCATATTTTTTATGCTTCAAGATATGAAAACAACATTATGCAGGGAGTTACAGTATTAGATTTTGCAAGAGAAGATATTCAACAAATATTAAAGGCAAATAATGCAAAATTTGACAAAAAAAACTCTTCTTGGATATTTTCTGAAGGAAATATTGTGACAATTTCCCCAAATGGACAAACCACAAATATTCAATTTAAAGAATATACATATCCATTTGTAGAAGGGCCATTGGAGTTAGCAAAAGTGCCTAGAGATGCAACTGAAATGACTTTAAAGCAGGCTTTAAAAGCAGAAAAAATATATAAAAAGACTGGGAACCTAAAAGAGATAAGAAGAATACAAGTGCGCATTCAAGAAAAATTCACTTTACCTTTTGCATGCTTAGTATTTGGTTTAATAGGTAGTAGTTTAGGATCAAAATCTAATTTAAGATCTTCAAAAAGTCAGGGGTTTGGATTAAGTGTAATTCTT
This sequence comes from Prochlorococcus sp. AG-424-M03, assembly GCA_003213275.1. GTDB lineage: Bacteria > Cyanobacteriota > Cyanobacteriia > PCC-6307 > Cyanobiaceae > Prochlorococcus_A. The sequence goes on from QCNH01000001.1 coordinate 94,490, forward strand.
ATATTAATTTATTATGTAATGTCATTTGTATTCAGTTCATTTGGAGTAAAAGGTTTATTACCTCCAATTTTTGCGGCTTGGGTGCCTGTCTTAATTTCTATGGCAGGAGGCATTTATTTCCTAAGAAAATCAAGTTCTTTATAATCTTTATCTAGAAAAATAGAATCAAAACATTTAAATATAAAGCAGTTTTAGGAAGAGATTAGTAGCTTTTAGACTTTTTTTAAATCTTATCTATTCTTTTATAACCATACCAATCTGGATAATTAGTTTCTTCAAAAAGATCATTCTCTAGGATTAATTCTATTTCCCAATTATCAATTTTCTTTATGATTGCACAATCATCTAATGTACTTAGATTTTTTATTGAAGTAATGTCATCTTTATGCTTTTTTTTACAACCATTAAGCCATTTAGATTTTGCTTTATTTTTTGCATCTAAAGAACTTGAAGCTACAACTAGACCAAATTCATGTTTTTCTTGCATAGAACTTGGATCATAGCCTCCAATATTTACGAACCATAAATTTTTTGTGGCATCACTTACATAAGAAAATTGGTTGTTGTTTTTTTTCAATTCTTCAACATTCTTGAGATTTATCTTATAACCATCTACATAATTTATTTTTTTATAACTGTCAATGTGTAATCCTTTTAAGCTTCCGAACCAATCCCTTCTTAATACATCATAGGTTTCTTCAATTCTAGAACCTACAACCCATCTAACATCGTGTAATTCTACATTAGCGTTTTTTACTCGTCCTCCTAGAACAACTAAAAAAAGATATTTTTTTGCTTTATCTAACATTAATAATAAGAAATAGTTGTTTATTATTAAAAAACCTAAGTATATATCTTTCAAGTAATTTTTATTAGAGCAATTAGATGTTTACTTGAACCATCCTTTTTTCTTTAATTTAACTTCTGGGGATTTTTTAATTTTAGGTGTTTCGTCAGTTCTGCCCTTGATTATCATAAATGGTACTATTGACAATAAGGCCAAAAATAATATCCAGAATAAATAAATGTTCATAACATTCAGTAAAATTTAATTTATATTAAAGTCAAATAAATATTATCTGTGAGTTTCTTTTTAAAGTTCTAATTTAGATGTATAATCATTTTCCTTTTTTAATTAATAAATAAACAAAGCATATAAACTAATTTTTTTATAGAGAGGATTAGGATAAAATTAAAATCAAAATTATAGAAAATTAAAATATTTGCACTCAACATGACCACTGCTTTGCTTCAGTTTATGTGGAGTGCAATTCTATATTGACATGATAAAAACCTTTCCGTGAATATCGTTAAATTAAACTATTTTTTTCTAAAATTTCTTTAGCTAAGATTAAGATTATTTAAAAAATATGAATCATGTCATAAGCCAGATAAATTTGATTAAAAAGTTCAATCCATAATATTGGAACTAGATTTTTTGTTTTAAAAATGCTGGAATAATATTTCTAAAAATAATAATTATTCCTATGGCGGGACAAAAAATTAAAAATGATAAATTAAATTATCAAGCAAAATAACTTGCAAAAACTAATGAAATAATTAGAAGCTTGGAATTTTATAAAATTGGATTAAATAAGAGATTGACAATTAATGATGATTTATAAACATGATTTATGAAATTTATCAACAAAAATAACATTCTTTTTTAATTTAATTTATCTTTTTAATGTACCTTTTTGTAATAGAATTTTGTCTTATTTTGCGAAACCCCACTTTATAATCTATGACGAATGGTTTGATGATGATTTAAAAAAAACTAAGCTTGATATAAAAAATAAAGAAATAAAAAACATTTCAAATATACATGAATTTTTCTATGAGCAATCCAATTATAAAGTTGGTGCCTCTGAAAATAAAATGAAATTAGAAATAAAAACAAGTGAAAAAGAAATAATTACTCATAATCATCTTGAAAACACTTCAGAAAAAGTTACTTCAATATCAAATAAAAAATTTCTATTCTTTGAAAAACTTACCAAAAGCAAACATAAATTTAATACCACAAAAAAAATAATTTATTCTTTATCGATTTTTGGCTGTGTTTTTATTTCTAGTTTTCTACTGTTTTTCATTTTGCAATCTAAAAACAATGACTCAAATATATCAAATAGATTTTTCACTCTAGAAAAAGAATTCTAATTTTCTAAAAAAGATCGTTAATTTCCTTTTTTATCGATTTATATTCTGAATTAACGTCATTTAAAAATTCATCGACACCCTTTTTAATATTTTTATATTCATTTATTTTTTGTTTGCTTTTCTCAAAGAAAATTGATTGGAATTTTCCTGGATTTGCATGCTCAATCCAATATCCTGCCAAACAATAAAATTGATTAGGAACTAAACTTATAAGATATGATTTCTTGGAAGTTTTAAATTGATCAATTATCTTGTAAGCGAAAGCACCTTTAGTTTTGTTAGTCCCAAATAGAGTAATATCTTTTACAAAAGGTTTAAACTTCTTTGACAAATTTTTACTTTTTTCTAATGAATTTCTAGAAATTATTTTTTCAAGAGAATAACAATAATCGAATAAATTAATATTTTCTTTTTTTGCAGGATAAATAGTTATGAAAGAACTAAAAAATAAAAAAAAAGTTAAAAGTAAATTCTTAAACATTTTTAATTTAAGTTAAAGATATTATTACATAATAAACTTTTTAAAAGTTTTAATTAGTAATTAAGTATTTACTAATAAATAAAATTTTTTCTTATAATGTAATAATGAAAAATACTATTTTTAAAAATAAAAATATCAAATCTTTTTTAGATTTTTTTTCAAGAGTATCAATTTCTGCAATATTTATCTCAGCCATACCAGGCAAAATTAATGGTTTTGAAAGAACAGTTGAATATATTTCTTCAAAAGGTATTCCTGATCCAATCGCATCTATTCTTCTAGTGGGAGCGATTATATGTCTTATATTAGGTTCGGGATTTTTTATATTTGGAGAAAATCAAAAAATAGGTACAGTCTTTTTATTACTTTTTCTTATTCCAACAACAATAATTTTTCATTTATTCCCTTTCCATCAAAGAGCAGTTTTTATGAATCTCGGATTAATAGGTGGATTAATTATTGCTGCCTTAAGGGAATCAAAATAAAAAACTTAAATAAAGTAAACTAAATATTTTTATTTTTTCTCTCTTAATTCTGGGAAGCAATTTGTAATATGTATTAATTCATAGATTTCTTTACTATCATATCTTTTGTTAGGAATTCCGCTCCCTACTTCTATTCCTTTAGCTTTCATTTTCCTTAAAATCAATTCTTGTCTTTCACTACTAGACATAGAATTAAATTGTTTTATTCGTTCTTGTTTATTCATTAGATCTTTATTTAATTACATTTATTTGTGAAGACAATACTATTTAGCGATTCATTATATAAGTAAGGAATCCAGTAAATGTAAGTAATTTAAATCCAATAAATAAAGGCAAATATTTTTTTACCTTTTTGCCAACAGGTAATAATTTGTTTAATGAATTCAATATGGTCTGCATTACAATACTGATTATTTTAAATATTTTAGCGAATTCTTTTGAATTATCGCAGTTACCATATGTAGACTTCAAATATTAGATATAAACTTTAAGCAATGCGCTCTATTTTTTATGAATGATAAAGAAACAATAATTTCATTATTAAATGAATTTGCTAATCCAAAAAAAATGGCATCATTTTTCGTTAACAATGCAACTCCAGATTTTTTATTCATAAGACCAAGTGGTAATCCTATAGATTCAGAAGGATTTGAACAAATGATTTCAGGTGATGTGGTTCAAGAAAAGGCAGAAATAACCAAAATTCACCGATTAGAATTTTTAAGTGAGCATATAGTAATGTGCATTTTTACACTAGGTTCAAAATTTACTTATAAGGGTACACCTAATGATGACTTGCCAACAATTACTTCTATTTTTAAAAAAGTGGATAATATTTGGAAAATTCACTGGATGCAAAGATCAACTGGAAATTCAGAGTTATCTTTATGGGATTAGCATAGTTAATAGCCCTACTATTGGTAGGTATCTCTTTTGTTAGCTTAATTATTTATTTCATAAAATAAAACGCAAAACAAATAACGCATACCTAATATTTATTATCTTCTAAAAATTAATTATCTATTTGTTGCTAAAAATTTGATCGTCAGGTAAAAATATAAATTTTAGAAAGACTAACACCTATATCTAAAGCTAACAAAGCAATTAGTATCTTACTCATTTTTTAGAACTCTCAACTATTTTTTTATAAAGTTCTTCAGAAATAGGTTGCATTGTACTGAATAAATTCTGATTACAAATTAGATATTTTTAGATTAGTTTCTCGTTACGAAATATACAAATAAATAATCTTTGAAATAGGCAAACAATATCTTCAGTATAAGTTTTTCTTATCATGTATTAATAAATACTGAGTTAGAAATAACTTCAATAAAGTAAGTAGATCCTCTATAAGTAAGCTTTATTGCCTTTTCTTCTTGTTTTCTACAATATACGAAGACTTTCCATTGAAATACATGTTTACCATGATGCAGCTCCTAAACTTGCTCAAGTCCCCGTCCTATGGCTTGAGTCGTACTGCGGTCTATCAGATGGTAGATCGGACGATTTTGTAGCATTTACTACACTCTATTTATAAAGTATTTATACTTAGCTTTCAACCCTTTAGTAAAACTAAACTTAAATTTAAACTTGGATTTTGCTCGCATCAACTCTTTTAAAAGAATAAAGAACTTATAATCGCTAGTAACTTAACTCCTATAAAAACAGAAAAAAATACCTGATACAAATAGGGCAATGTGGAAATCCCAGTATTAATTTTCCAATATAAATTTTAATTGAGCCTCTGCACTGAGAATATCAATTTTTCTCTTAAATAATTTTAAAAATTTAATTATTTTTTTCAAAATCAAACCTTCTTTAGGCATTGATAATAATATTATTCTGAGAATGAATATATCAATGAGCAAAAATACTGTATCTATTGATATGACTAAAGTCTTGTAACATATTTATACAATAAATAACTCCAAGATATAGTTAGATAATCTTGTTTTAATTACCCGATAAAGGTAAATTCAGAATCAAACATAGTAATTGGTGATCTAGTTCCTTTGCAGTGTAATTTTTCATTTACCAATAAGATTAGGCAAATCATTGATATCTGTTGAACTTCCATCTAATGCAACCAAAAGTTTTTCTTGATTTTTAAAAGTTGTTGATTTGAAGGCTTTAATATTTAGATTCTTAGTTTACTGAAAACTTACTAAAGTATTTAAATTAAATTGGTAATTATCTCTATTGCAAATAAAGATAAGGTTGTTACTCTAACACTAAAAGAAGGTAATTAATTTCTTAAACTGATGCAATTTGATAATTTTAAATCCAAACAAGATGATAGCCTTATGTCAATAGAAGATTTAAGGGCCTTACGTCTTCGGAAACAGAAAATTGAAAGTGACAAAAAAGCCAGAAAATATATCCTGGAGATAAATCAAAGATATAGAAAAATGAGTGCCCACAAAAGTAAAAACTTATTTAGGAATATGAACCCTTTTAAAAATGCCGCTTAAATTTTTTAATCTTGAGTTTGTTAATTTGTTTAACTTTGCATCTTTCAGAGTAAAATTTTAATGGTGTTTCTTTGGAAGAGTTTCACCAAGAGGGGTCAATTTTTGGCCCCTTCTTTCCTAAGATATTTTTTAATTGAAAGTAAAATTTATGAAAAATCAATTTATTTCAAGGTAGTTGTTCCCACTTTATGCAAACCCTATATTTTGCCTATATAAACTGATATAAAAAAAAGTTTTGCCTATTAAACCATATACCAAAATTTATAGACTTGTTTTTCAAAAATCATAAAACTTTAATTCACGATTTTTAATGGCTTCTCCTACTAGTTGGGAATTTTACAAAGAACATCAAACTAAGATTTTATGGGTTAATATTTGTGCCAAAGATATAAAAGGAATAGCTATTTCTATTAATAAATGGTGGAAAAAATGATATCCAAAATACAAAATTCGAATAGTTTCTAAAAAATAATTTGTACTAGTAAAAAAGCAAAAGCAGCATCATGAATAAAATTAATATTTGGTGATTTTTAATGCTGAATATTTAATTTATGAAGCTAAGTATGAATTTATTACATTAATGAATAGATGAATTCTGAATTCTCAAAAGTATCAATTTTAAAATTAATAGAGCTTCTAAAATCGCTATTACTCTTACATCATCAATTTTCTTCTTGTAAGCATTTGGTCAAGCACCAATTTTAAAAATATTCTTGCAGGTGCCTTATCTTTTTCTAAAAAATAAAATACTGTTTTATAAGAGAAGATAAAAAGCTAAAATAAAAAGTGATTGACAGTCGATCTAAAATTATAGGGATAAACTCCTTTTTTTAATGTTAAATAGATTTCTTCTGGAAAAGATAATGACTCTTCTTATTTCTCTTATAAGCTTATGAATATCTCTCCACACCTATTAATTGATGCTGTAATACTAAGCGCTGCACTTACAATAACTTTGGTATTAAGAGCAAAAGGTGATGCAGCTAGAAAAGAAAAAGGAAAAAATGATTACTAAACAAGAAGAACAAGAATTTAAAAAACCTAGATTATATAAAGTTTGGAACTTTCTTATTTATGGAAGTTCTATTGCTATTGGAGTTTTCTTAGTATATTTATATTCCGCTTATATCTTTATAAATAAATGACGCACATGTATGCAATAGCAATTACCTATGGAATGCTTAATCTTTTATTGCTTGGTGGGTTTACTTACATTACTTTTAGAATGAAACGCTAATGTAATTTTTATGTCCTCTTCAATGAAAGATTTCTTGGATAAATTTTTTGATTTATGTAGAGAATATCAACAAGAAATCCCGCCTCAAAAGATTGCTGAAGTTTTAAGAGAATACGCAGATAGATTAGATGGATAAAGAATACTGAATGATCTGGGAAATGATATTAAGGATCATTATTTTTATCCAAACTTCATCCAAACTTCATCAAGATTTTATTAAAATTGAAATAAAATTTCTGAAGATGTTTCTCTGATAAATATTTTTACTTTGAGAGTTTTTTGTGATCCTTAATCCGTACATTTTTGTTCCTCTAACCGCACACATAAAACTTGAAATTGACTATCCAAACGAATTAGAACATAGTTGTAGTAAAGAAGTAAGTCTTATAGCACTAAAAGACACATTTACTATCCAAGAGATTAATTTGGATATAACAGACCTTTCATATGATATTAAGTCAAAAAAAAATGAAGCTTATTGGGATAACGAATGTGTAGAGTATCCAACTAACAACCATTGCAAAATTTTTTGTGATTAATAATTTAAATTTTAGGTAATCTTACGCTTGATTTTTACACAATACCCGTACTAAAGAATAAACAGATAATAAGTAGGCTAAGCAAATGACTAATTTAGGTATAGATATTTTATTTTGGACAATTTTAATTTGTTATCTGGGATTAAGGTTGTCTCAAACCAGGAATGGATTCAAAAAACAGTATTAATTAGGAGAACAAAAAATGATAACTAGGGGTAAATGAAAAATGATAGAAGATGCGATTTATTAATAAGTATTAGATGTTTTGTTTTTTATACTTTCAATATTATTGATTAATTCATCTAACCATTCTGTATTATTTTGCTCTTGTCTTTTATGTTTCTGACTTTTTTGAGTACTCATAAATCTCTCATATTTATATAGTTCATTTAATATATATTCAGTAATTACAGAAATCAATAAGCAATAATACTAAATCGATTAATATAACAAGCATTAGTAGAATTTCATACATAGCCAGTTATAAAAACTAACTAAGAAAATCTAAATCTTTTTTTTAAGTATTTTCTACGATGTTTTTATTTAAAATTCTGATTTGAATTAGTAAAGGTTATAGATGTTCCTATGGAAAAATCTTTTATAAATTTCATTTATTGGCTCTTATTAAAGTCAGCTGAAAGTTATTATGGTGATTCAATGAAAAAAGGAGTCCCATACACTCCTTATTTTTAAACCTAGCAGACCTTAAAATTTAATATTGAAACTCTAGTATGAGAGTTATTAGTTTCAGATTTAGCTTATTATTTAATACAATATGAGTTACTTATAGATGCACTACAAAATAATCTCTTGCGTTTAATTTATTTAACTGATTGTGAATAAATTTTAGCTTTAAAGAGTGTTCCAAAATTAACTAAAAAGGTTGTTAACAGCAATAGCTAGATTAATAATTTAGGCATAGATTACCACCATCCTACAATTTATATAAAAACTCAATAATTTCAAAATAGGTATTTAAAAGAGTTTAAATTCTTATTTTTAGCCATTAAGATTTTTTGGTAAAGGTCGAACTTCACAATTGTCAATACAGTCTTCTAAAGAATTTTCAGAAGTACTCTTGAGTTCACAACTACGAAGACAATCGTAAAAAGCGTATTTAGGATCTAATTCATTTTTGAAGTGTTTATTTCTAAAAGTATTCATTATCAAACTCCCTTTGTTTTTTTTTCAAGTTGATTAATTAATTTATCCAACCAAAGAGTGTTGTTAATCTTTTTTGTGTTTTTAAAGTATTTTGTTTTATAAGTACTCATGAATTTAAACCTCAATCAGTGGATCTACCTTAAGGGTGATGATTAAAATTTCCTAGAGCAAAAATACTGATTATGTACTTAGTGAAATATTTAACGCCTATTAATTAATAATTTATATTTTAAGTATTACAACTTTTGTTTTTTTTATATTTCTAATACTAAATATCTAGATCACTAATCAACGCAGCTCCTTTCTTACGGATAATTTGCTCTGAAGGGAAATTTCTATTAGAACAAGAACATTTACCTTTTTCTGAATTGTTAATCCAATTAATTATTCCAGTTCTTAGAGGGGAAGGACACATGTCACTATGCTTAAGAGAATTCATTTCATCACAATTAAGAGAATCTCCATGATCGATAAAAAGAATCTCTTTTAATTTAAGTGAACATCTTTCATTCCATTTATCAAAACAATTCAAATGACTAATAAGGTCGTTACATGCATCTTTAGTTGAATTATATTTTTTTCTCTTAACTTCTTTTTCAAAAATAGCTTTAACAAAATCATTAAAGTTAGCTGCTTCTTTAGGCGTAAATTCTGAGAAGTTTTTCTTTTGTTTTATCGCAGCTAAAGCCATATTTTTTTCAATAAATTTCAATCTATTTTCATGATTTCTTAATCTTATTTCTATATCATCAGAACCATCATTATGTAGATGTTTTATGAAAAAATCATTTACATACTGAACTAAAGATTTCCCTTCTTTTCTTGCACTAGTTTTTATTTCTTTTAGAAGATTTGGATCAATATTAATATTAAGTTGAGTCCTTTTCATCGGAAAATCGACTTAAAAATGTAAAACTAATTTATTATATAATAACCAAATTATTAATTATCAATGACTGTCAAAATCTAATCATTTTATGCACTTCCAAACTTGCCAAAATATTACGAATATATTTTCTTCTTATTTAGAATTTAAAGCTAGTTTTCATTAACACTCCTGTTACATCATCAGCTCCATCCTTCTGCAATGAAAAGATTGAGGGAGTAATTGAAATACTGTCATTGATCTGCATCTTGTAAAAAGTCTCCCAAGCTAAGGGATTATCATAACCATCATCATCCCTATGAGTTTCTGCAGTTCCAATAGCGAATCCTAGATTATTGCCTTCTTTCATTACATCGCTCCAAAGCATACCCACTGTCCATGTATTACCATCCTCAACAGAATTTGAAGCGGTATCAGGATTATCATTGTTATCTGGATTCTTCCATCCAAACCCAGCACTTATTGAAGAAGGGAAAACATCTGTTTGATTTAAAAAATTATAAGTACCATGAATTCCATAGGATGAATAATCATTAGCATCAGGACTATTATCGGTATTACCACCATCTGCGTAGGTATAAGCAAAAGCAATTGAATAGGAGTCATCCACCAATGCAATCTGAGAAGTAATAATATCACTTCCTTCTTTAGTTAAAATTCCTTGATTAGCCGCAGCATTTTCTGATACGAGCACAGTGCTAGCTATGAATTTATCTTTAGAATAAGTAACTCCTGCTCCCGCTCCCATTTTTTTTGAATAGGTGTCATTAGCACCAGCCTGATTCAAAACAAATAAAGTACCTTCACCGTCTGGATAAGAAGTAGGCTTAACGCCAAGTAAATCATCTTGACGAAGTTTAGGGCCCAAAGTGACTGTGAAACCATCACTTAAGGGAAACTTATAAAAGAGCTTATGAACTTCAAGATTATCACTACTATTAAATGCTGTATCTAGCCTAGAGGCTCCCATCATTCCAAAGGGAGCCATCATATTAAAATTCCCAGCTCGAATAGCAGTCATCAACATGTCTTCCCCTGTAAAGCTAGTCATACCCATTAACTTTAAGTCGTAATTAAAATTCACAGCCTCTTTCCCTGTCACACCATCAACACCTCCCAAAACAAACGTACTCTTTCCTATAAACATCGTTGAGGGAAACGAGTCATTCATATAAGAATTATCATCCATATGATGATCATGATGATTCATTCCTCCTGCATGAATAGCCAGAGGCATAATTGTTCCAACAAATACAGGGGCAAATAATTTTTGAGGAGAAAGCTTCATTTTCAATAATTACTAGAAGATCTAGATTAACTAGTTAGGTTATATTAGGATTGATATAAATCCTGGCAATCATCTTGAAACAAACATTCATTCTATCTCCCATTTTCTTCATAACTATCCTATTTAGTCTTGGCTGCACTTCAACCATGAGGGAAACTAAAACACCTGCACTTTTTAATTCAAGAGTCGAGGCTGAAAAAGCTGCTAAAAGTTTTAACTGCACTGGAGCGCATAAGATGGGAAATAAGTGGATGCCTTGCGCAACTCATGAAGCTCATGAAAATTCTCATGAAAAGAACATAAAAGACCACAATCACCACCATCATCATTAATTAAATGAAGAATTCAGAAAATACTAATCAAAAGAAAAATGAAGGTCCCGCACATTGCGGAAGTAAGCCAAAAAAGATTGCAATTGGAATAGCTCCGCTTGGATACATATCAATTGGAATAGTTCCCATGGGCATTGTCACTATTGGAATTGTACCAATGGGGGTAGTTTCTCTTGGGGTAGTTGCTATGGGGGTAATAAATGCCTCAATAGTTGGGATGGGCGTTTTCTCTGCTGGAGTGACCACTATGGGATTAAAAGTTTGGACGCCTGTAGGACCTAACCTTGAACAAGGTACTAAACAAAATAACTCTTCAGATTCAATAAATATTTATGCATATCCCACAAAAGCCGAAGCTGTAGAAGAAGCCAAAACACTTGGATGCAAAGGAATTCATAAAATGGGTGATTTATGGATGCCATGCGCAACTCATGGTTTAGCAAAATAAGCCCATACCAACCTTCCCTGTCCTAAAAAGATAATTTGATAGATAATGAACCTACAATTGAACGTTATTAATATTCTGATCAAACATTGTAGATTTCTCCCAAATCATGGATATAAATGATTTTAACTACTGGCTAATGAATAATACATCCGACTAGCTATTAATTGGATCTCAAGGAATAGATTTTTTTATTCAAACTTTTATACGAAATTACACACTCATTGCAAATAAAAAAGCTTGCCTATATCCCTAAAAGCAAGCTCATGACGATTTTTTGTAAAAAACTATGGAGGCAATCTAAATCAAGTTCTATTATTACTTCATCCATTAAGTGGCCAATTTTTTAAAATTAGCACCATAGCTAACCTAGAAAATTATTTGATGAATTCTAATCTATTCTAATTAAGATAAAGTTATTACTGAAATTGTATTAACTTTGAGGAAGAGAATTCCTAAATTCATTTTTTCATTAGTTATATTTTCCTTTAGCTATCATTACCACTGGCAATAATAGATATGTAAAGAAAGAGATTAAGAATATCTATATTCATAATTTTATCTATAAATTTTTTAAATCCTGCTCTATTTTCTTTAATTTTTGATTAATTTCTTTTTGCTCCCTCAATAGAGCTTTTTTCTTTGTTTGAAGTTCATTGTTAAAGGGGGAATTAAAGTATTTTTGATAAGCAAGGAAAAAAACAGCCAGTGCCGCCACAATACCTAACGCACCAATTATTAGTAAGGGAGAAGATGGAAAATCATAAAAAGGTATAGAAAGTAAAAGCATTTTAAAAGATACCTGGAATGATCCAGCCAAAAAGACCGTAGTTTATTACTAATGCGAAGAAGCCCATCATTGCCATCCTTCCATTAGTTATTTCAGCATTTTGCCAATAGTTAGGTTGTGATTTTTCCATTTGATTTGCAGTAAATTGTTTTAAGTTTTTGGTTAAACGAACCCAGGAATAATTTGTCCAGTAGTTAGATATGCACCAATAGCAGCCATAAGACCAAGCATTGCGAATCTACCGTTAATAGTCTCTGCAACTGCTTTTTCCTTTTCAATTGTTTTTGTTTTAGTGTTTGAGTTTGTTTTTTTCATTTGATTTTGGTTTGAATAAATTAAATTTGAAATTGTTTAGTTAAATAAGCGACGTATAAAGCAGTTAATTAGACTATGTAAATCAAAAAACCTGCTAGAAAGCTCATTAAAAAATACCTGGAATGATTTGACCAGTTGTTACGTATGCGCCTAGCAATGCAACGAAACCAACCATTGCCCAACGACCATTAACTTTTTCAGCGTTTTGAGGGTAACCCTGATAAGAAACAGACTCATCTATATAAGGGCGTGTTTCTGAAGGAAACATATTTTGTCTTCCATCAGATTCGGTTGTTATGTATGAAGAATTTGCCATTAAAACCAACCTGGGATGATTTGACCAGTTGTTACGTAGGAACCAACAGCTGCTACGAAGCCGAGCATTGCTGCCCAACCGTTAAATCTTTCTGCTTCAGGAGTCATAATTCAGAAATAAAGTATGTAAAGAAATATAACATATACATTAACTAATGTAAAGATAATTATCTTTATATCCAAATAAGTTATAATATCTATACATTTCTGCTACATTATTGTATTAATATTGGTTATTTTTAGGTATTTTCAAGGAAAATTAAAAGAGCTTATATCAAGCTAGAGAGTATTGAGATTAGCCAAAGGTCTCCAACCGCTTTCCTAAATATGAACTTTGATGGATACAGTTATTCCTAAATTTCTAATTTACGGTTTAGTTTCTAAACCTTATAAGTATCAATTGCTGCAGGAGGGAGAAAGTAATGGAGCCACAAGGCAAGCATTAATTAAAAACAAATTGAAGAATTTCAATTTAGATATCCTAAAGATTTAGTAATTCAAACAAAAATTCTATACAAAATAAGTAAAATTTCAGCTTTAAGTCTAAATATAGACGGAACTTACAATAAACAAATTAGGCACTATGAAGCCCTAAAATTAGCAATTCTTTCAAAGGCATTGAAAAGCAATACTAGGAGCAATTAGCTATTTTTTTTGATTGGCAATGAGCGACAGGATTTGAACCTGCGACCTAGTGCTCCCAAAAACATGCTCACGATTGAGAAGAAAATGCTTTACATTTCGTAACAGTTAATGTAATTTTTCTTAATAATTGGACTTTTTCCCTCAGGTTGGTCTTTCTCACGGCGATTTATCTAGTTATGAGGAAATTAATCAAAAAAACTCTAGGCCTGTTATTGCAGTGACAATGGCCTCCAGTCGACAGGGGTCTTCAGTTGTAAGGCATTTGTCCCAAAGTGGTGTTTTTCAGATTCGAGCAATTACTCGTTCTCCCCATAGTAAGCGAGCTAAGGTTTTGGCTAACTTGCCAAATGTCGAAATTGTTCAAGGAGATCTCCTTGAACCAGAAAGCTTAAAAAGAGTTTTTTCAGGGGTTTACGGAATATTTGGCAATACGACACCCACAAAAGGGTGGATATTGGGCCGTGGAAGCATGGTTCGTGAATATGAAATAGAGCAAGGGAGAAACTTAGTAGACGTTGTAAAGCAACTTGCTGACTTAGGTACATTAAAGCACTTCGTTTTTAGTTCGGTTTGCAAACCTAAGGACCCTCTAAAGAATGAGCCAGCACCAGGACATTTCACAAGCAAGTGGAATATTGAGGAATACATCCTGATTAATGGATTAAAAAAACTTTCAACAATTCTTCGACCTGTTAGCTACTTCGAGAATTTCGATAGTGATCTTCCTGGTGTCCAGATTTCCGAATCAATTTTCCCGGGAGTTGTCCGCAAAGACAAAGTTTGGCAAACCATCGCAGTTGATGATGTTGGGCTATGGACAAGGGCTGTTTTTGAACATCCCAAAAGGTTTTTGGGGGAATCAATGAATATTGCTGGAGAAGAGATGACAGGGCAGGAAATGGCAGCACTATGGCAAAAAATAAACTCTAAGGGAACTCCTTCAGTCCGCTATTCAATGGTGCCACGCAAACTCATGAATTTCATTGAGCACGATATTGCGCTAATGGCTAGTTGGATAGAGAGAGCAGGTTATGGAGCAGACTTGAAAGCACTACAAGTCCTAGCGAATGATCTAGACATAACTATGACCCCTCTATCTTGCTGGCTTAAGGGCAAGGCATCTGCCAATACAAAAAAAAGATTGTCTAACATTGATTTACAAAGAAGATTTGCACCTTAACCTAGTGTTCCAAAAACTATGGGGGCTTATCAAGCCCCAAATAAAAATTCAAACCGAGGTTTTTATTAGAAAATACCTTGGAAAATTTGACTAGTAAAATAGTATGCCCCCACAAGAGCAAACATTTTAAGCATTGCTGCTTTACCGTTAAGCTTTTCAGTTTTTTCGGTCATGAATTTTTGAGCGAATTCCATAATTATTAAATTGGATTTGATATCTAAAAGTTATTCATTGTAATTTTCAAATGATGTAGTATTTTTCTACCAAATTGGTATCTTTAAAAGATAAATCGTTAGTGGATTTTTACGAATATAGAAGATATTTGAATTCAATTTGAATCTGATTAATTTAAATCTGTTAATGACATTGATACTGTA
>QCNH01000002.1 GCA_003213275.1 Prochlorococcus sp. AG-424-M03
AAACTACTAACAAAAAGAGTCTTAGGATTATTTAAAAGGTTAATTGGTGTATCAATTTGATGAATTTTACCTTCATTCATAACAGCAACTTTATCGCAAATTGACATTGCTTCTTCGGGATCATGAGTAACCATCAATCCGCTTGCATTACAACCTTTTAGAATATTTGGAAGTTCACTTCTCAATTTAAGTTTGACATGCATATCAAGACTACAAAAGGGTTCATCTAATAAAATAAAATCTGTACCCGGAGCGAGAGCCCTCGCAATTGCGAGTCTTTGTTTTTGGCCTCCAGACAATTCATGTGGGTATCTTCCAACAAAATTATCAAGACCAACAATATTTAATAAATAGTCAGCTCTAGATCTATCTTTTTTATTTTTTAAACCAAACATCACATTTTCCATAACAGTTAAATGAGGGAAAAGTGCATAATCTTGAAAAACCATACCAATATTTCTTTTCTCAGGGCTAAGGATTTTTTTTCTACTTGAAATTTCCTTATCATTTAAAGAAATCCTTCCTTTATAGGGATATTCAAAACCTGCGATTAATCTCAAAAGAGTGGTTTTTCCACAACCAGAAGGGCCAAGCAAACCTAATAATTCCCCATTTTCAATTTTTAGGTTAATTTCATTTAATATCCAATTTGAATATTTTTGCTTATCATATTTATGATGCAGATCATCAATTATTAACGCATCATTTTTCACAAAATTCTTCTTCTTTAAATATATTAAATTAGCAGAAAATATTAACCTAAAATTTCTCTTGTATAATTTTATACACTATTCAATTTATCAAATTTAATGAGAAAGACCGAAAGAGCAGAAATAATACTCAAAGAACTCAAAAAGCTATATCCATCGCCTCCAATACCTCTTGATCATACAAATGCATACACACTTTTGGTAGCAGTAGTTTTAAGTGCACAATCAACAGATAAAAAAGTAAATGAGTTAACAAAAAACTTATTTAAGGTTGCAGATAATCCAGAAAAAATGGTGAAACTAGGTATTAATGGCATTTATAAATATATAAAATTTTTAGGCCTATCTAATCAAAAAGCAAAGAACATCTATAAACTATCTAAACTCTTGATTGAGAAACATAAAAGTATAGTCCCAAATACTTTTGAGAAGCTTGAATCTCTTCCAGGAGTAGGTCATAAAACAGCATCAGTTGTAATGTCACAAGTATTTAAAATCCCCTCATTCCCAGTTGATACTCACATACACAGGTTGTCACAAAGATGGGGTCTATCAAATGGAGATAGCGTAGTTCAAACAGAAAAAGACCTAAAAAAATTATTTCCAGTTAATGATTGGAATACCTTACATTTGCAAATAATCTTCTATGGCAGAGAATACTGCACAGCAAGAGGCTGTGATGGGACAAAATGTTATTTATGTCGTATTCTTTATCCCAACAGGAAAAAGAAATTTATATGTAAAAAGCCCTAAGAAATTTATATAATAATTGAATTAGTTTTTTAATCATGAAAATAGCAATTACTGGTGCATCGGGGAAAACAGGTTATAGAATTTCTGAAGAGGCAGTTAAGAAAGGATTTAAAGTAAGACAAATCATTAGAAAGAACTCAAAAGTGTCAGAGGGATTAGAGAGTTTAGAAACTATTAGAGTTTCATTAGATAAAAAAGAAGAACTTGATAAAGCTTTAAAAGATATTGATGCTTTGGTAATTGCCACGGGTGCGAGAGCATCATTAGATTTAACTGGCCCTGCAAAGGTTGATGCATTAGGCGTATACAGGCAATTAGAGAGTTGCAAAAGAGTTGGTATTAAGAGAGTTATTTTAGTTAGTTCTCTTTGCACTGGTAAATTATTTCACCCATTAAACTTGTTTGGTTTAATTCTTATTTGGAAGAAAATAGGTGAAAACTTTCTAAGAAATTCAAATTTCGAATGGACTATCATTAGACCTGGAGGATTAAAGGAAAATGAAGATATTAAATCAGAAAATATAACTTATTCAAAAGAGGATACTCAAATTAATGGATCAATCCCAAGAAGATTAGTAGCCAAATGCTGTATAGATTCTTTAAAAAACAACAGCTCCATAAATAAATTAATAGAAGTAACAAGCTCAAATGATAATAAAAAGATATCTTTTAAGAAAGCTATGCAAATGATTTAAAAAATGTAAATATATAAAGTAAAACTATGAAAATAAACCCAAAAATTGACGCATTACAATTAATGCTTACTGATTTGAGAACAAGAAATGAACCGATAAGACATAAAGCTGCTTTTAAAGGCTGTCAACCAGAATTTCAAAGTCTTGTATCAAGGTTAATAAAGCAGTTAGAGGAAGAATTGATTTCTGAAAAGATTACAAATCGTGATAGTTAAAAAATATAGATTACTTAAATGAACATAATTTGTCTAATTTAGCTTGTTCTGAAAGTTCATCATATCCTCCAAAAAATTTATCATCCAAAAATATTTGAGGAAAAGTATTGTGGTTACTTTTTAAATTTATTTTTTGAAAACTTTCATCATTATCTATTATATTAACTTCATGAGGGATAGATAAAGAATTCAACAACCTAATAGATCTTTTAGACCAAGGGCAATCCTTTAATATATAGACTTTTACACGTGATAGATTTGTAATTAAATCATTATTGGAGATATTTATAATTTTTTGCTCAAAAGAAATTAATAGTATGTCAGTACCTTTTTTTACAATGCATCCCTCCTCAAGATGGCCACCAAAGACATTACAGCCCTCATCTGCAAAACTTAAATGAAGATGAACATCACCTTTATTAAAATGACCATTAAGCGATACTATCTCTAGATTTCCTTCAAATTTATTTATCTCTAGATTTCCTGGGCATTGAATACATACTGTTTTAAGATTGCCCACTACGCCGGAAACATAACCGTATAGATTATTTGCAAAGGAATATTCTTTAATTGATTTTATCAAATCAGATTCTGGAGATAGCTTTAGGCTATGAGGCAGCATTAGATATTATTAATAATTTTTTAATATAAAACATCATGAATAATAAAGAGAAGGAGGGTTCATAATCTTTAGGATTCTGATTTAAATTTATTGATTAAAATCTTCCGTTTAAATCAATTAAGACTAGTTTTCCTTTAAATTAAAGTTTCATAAGAGTGTTATATATTTATTAAGAGAAAATAATTTTTCACTAAAAATTGAAATTATTAAATGTTCCTAACATATTATCGATAATTCGCCTTTTCCTGGTATTTCCTCTAATCATTTTTTTAGAAGTTAATAAACCTTTTTATGTATTCATTTTAATTATTATTGGCGGTTTAACTGATTATTTTGATGGGTTAATTGCAAGAAAATTTAATCTTAAAACTAGATTAGGCGCCATCCTTGATCCATTAAGCGATAAAGTATTCTATTTAATTCCTTTAGTTTTTCTTTGCAAAAATAATTTAATACCATTCTGGTCATTAACATTAATATTATTTAGAGAATTAATTATCTCTAGCTTGAGGAATTCCACAAAAGACGGTTTACCAGCATCTCAGTTAGGAAAATTTAAAACATTTTTCTTTTTTATTGCCATAATAACCTTCTTTTCACCATTAAAAATAGAGTTATTGAATAATTTCGCTATTATTTCTTATTGGATAGGTTTCTTTCTAACTTTTACAACTTTATTTGGTTATTTAAGAATAAAAAAGAATCTTATCTAAATTCTCATCAAAACCTTGCCCCTTTTTATAATTAAAATCTTTTACAAAACTATCCTTTAACCCATTAAGCAAATCAAAACTTGGTTCCCAATCCAAATCATTCTTAATCTTAGAAATATCAGTTTGATAATGATTTAATCTAATTGGAAATCCCTTCCGAGATTTAGGATCTAATTTTTGATAATCAAATGTTCTTAAAGAAATTTCATGCTGAGTCAAGTCAAGAACATTGGCACAGAAATAAATTAAGCCCTTAATAGTAACTCCTTTATCACCTGAACAGTTGTAAATATTATTTTTAGAATTTTCAAAATTTATGCACCTAATCATTACATCAGTAAGATCCGAAACATGGCCTAGCTGAGTAATTAAAGAACCATCTCCAGGAATGGGGATAGATTTATTAGTAAATAATCTTTCAAAAAACCAATTTTCAATTTTATTATAATTTCCTGGTCCATAAATATAAGTTGGTCTAAAACTTGTAAAAGGAATTTTTTGGTTTATCAACCAATTTTCTGTCTCAAATTTTCCTTTGTGTCTACTATTTGGGTCAATAGGATCATCTTCAGATATGGGCAGTTCATGATTATCTTTATAAACTCCTGCAGAGCTTACATATACATATCTCTGGAAAGAGTCATCTAAATTTTCTATAACAAGTTTCGTTTGTTCTAACTCTCTTCCAGAAATATCATAAACAACATCATATTTTTTATTTCTTAGCTTAACAATATCTTCCAAACTATTTCTATCTCCCTTAATTAAATTTGTTTTTTCATGATTAGCATTATTACCTCTTGTGAAAATATCAATATAATGATTTTGGCTTAATAACTTTCCAACCAGAGACTTACCAACAAATCTAGTCCCGCCCATTACAAGAATTTTCATATTCAAAAAATATTTAACTGAAGTAGTAATCTTAAATAGAATTACATATTGAATAGTACTACTAAGAAGTAATTAATGAAAAGGATGATTCTATGGAACTGATACCAGCAATTGATTTGATGAATGGAAAGTGCGTAAGGCTTTTTAAAGGGGATTTTAATAAAAGAAAAAATTTCACAAAAGAGCCACATGAACAAGCTAAATTTTGGGAAAGCGAAGGAGCAAAATATATACATATAGTTGATTTGGATGCCGCAAAAACTGGAGAACCAACCAACGATCAATCAATAAAAGAGATTGCAAAAACAATTAAAATACCAATTCAAATAGGAGGAGGGATAAGGTCTATAGAAAGAATAGAACAATTATTTTCTTATGGAATTGATAAAGTTATAATGGGTACTTCAGCAATAGAAAATAAAGAATTAGTTAAAGACTTATCAAATAAATTTCCAGGAAGGATAATTATAGGTATTGATGCTAAAGAAGGAAAAGTTAGTACAAGGGGGTGGCTAAAGCAATCTAATATATTAGCTACAGATCTAGTAAAGGAGTTTTCTTCATTTAAAATAGCTAGTTTTATTGTTACAGATATAAATACAGATGGGACCTTAGAAGGAACAAATGAAGAATTCATAAAAAGTATTCTTGAGATTACAGACATTCCAGTAATAGCCTCAGGAGGTGTTGGTTCAATCTCGGATTTATTATCTTTAGTAAAATTTGAGAATTCTGGACTCTTTGGCGTGATTGTAGGTAAAGCTCTATATGAAAATAAATTTAAAATAAGTGAAGCTAATAATGTATTGTCATCAAAGAGACTTATTGACTTTGATTTTAACAACAATTACTACGCTTAAAATAGTATAAAAATTGATTTAAGGCTGGTATTTGCAGTAATTGTTAGTTAATTTTGTATAAGAGATAAGAAATCTAGTCTTGGAATCAATTTCAAAAAAATCAATATTAATTATTGCTCCAAGCTTAATAGCAGAATCTTTATCGCTCAAGTTAACATCACTGGACAAAAATTTAGACATTAATTTTAATAATGGAATAGTTGATACAAATCCTGATTTAGTTATATGGAATGTCATTAATTTCCAATCAGAAGATCTTATAAGATTAGAATTATTAAAATTAAGAGAGAGGTGGGATGAGTCAAAGTTTCTAATAATACTCTCTGGTGAACTTTTTTATGAAGAAAAAAACACTCCATCTTTAAATACCGAAGGTTTTCTTTTAAATCCCAGTGCAGAAAAAGTTCTTGAATCTATTTATACTATTTTAAATGGCGGAAGGGTATTTGATATTGAAAATAATTCCCAGGTTCAATTAAAACAAGATAAGCCTCTTTCTTTTAGTCAAAAAATTCTAATTTCAGGTCTCAAACAAATAGATACTGAGATTAACTATATATTCAAATATGTTAATTCTGATTCAACTCCAGAATTTTATAAATTTATTTTAAAAGGAAGATTAAGAGAACTTCTTACTGCTAAATCATTTCTTATTTTCTTATGGGGTAATTCCCTAGAACTTTATACAGAGGCAATTTACACTGATAATAGAATTAATTTTGAAAATAAGAAAACTGTTTTCATTAAAGATAAAAATACTTTAGAAATTTGGAATTTAATTTTTGAAAGACTCAAAGAAAGATATAACTCAACAAACATAGAGATTGAATTTAATAATTCATCAATAATTCTCTCTGGGATAAAGAAAGAGTTCATTTCACGCCTAATATGCAAAATGTTAGATGAGTTAAATAATTTAATAAAAAATATTAAGGAAAACTATAAAGACGAAGATTTTAATGATGATTTAAATTCTCTTATAAAAGAACTTAAAGTTAAAACAATTTCAAATATCACAGACAGTTATTTTAGACTTAAAAAAGGAAGCGAATCTATTTCAATAAATGATTTTATTTATGATCAAGTAAGTTGTGAAGAAATAGATAGAGAATCACATGAATCAATAATGTTTATCGAGCCAATTATTAAAAATGAAGCTCTTGACTATGATGGGAAATTACTACCTCTATATGAAACTGAATCGTTTTTAATTCTTGAAAATATAATTTCAAATTGGACAATAAGGAACTGTAATTTATTGGCTTCTGAAATTTTTAATATTTGTTCTTCTTGGCCTGAATTAAGAACTGTACTTATCAATCCTGAATTACAATCAACAAGAAATTTTGAAAGATTTAGAAATAATATTAATAACTACAATCGTTGGCATGACTATATTTATATGCCTATCTACTTATATGAAAGTAAACGAGAATATATTGATATTATAGATAAAAAATTTACCCGATACTTTAAAAATGAAAATAGGGAGAAAGAACTAGAGAATCTAGAATGGCTTCAAAAACAAGTTACATTATTAGTTGAGATAAGAGATGCAGTAGCACCTCAGTTAGAAGTTGCTGTAAAGTATATCGGTAATCTTTTCGTAACTTTCCTAACAAAAGTCCTTGGCAAAGCTATCGGTTTAATTGGGAAAGGAATCCTTCAAGGATTAGGAAGATCAAGTTCCAAGTAAGTTTTAAATCTTTAATGAAAATATTTCAATGGTTTTTAATAGCATTAATTTTATTAAGTCCTTATAAAGCAAATGCATATAGAGATACTAACAGTTATGATGGCAACATTTTTCCTATATATGCAGGTAATGGAGCAATAGTTCCTCCTAAGACAACACTCAAGGATTCATTAAAGAATAAAAGGGTATCAATTCTATTTTTCTACCTTGATGATAGTTCTGATAGCAAAGCAATGGCTCCTGTGATATCTGGTCTAGATTTAATATGGAGGGAAAATATAGATATTATTGCTTTAACCACAGATGAATTACAAAATGAAGATAAATCTGATCTGCCAACCGAACCCAATTTTTATTGGAATGGATTAATTCCTCAAACTATAATTCTAGATAGAAATGGCCAAGTTAAATTTGATGGCAATGGGATGGTTGATTTTGGAAAATTGAACAACATCATTAGTGAATCAACAGGTCTTGAAACAGATAAAAATTCCTCATTTACAGTAGAAGCTTTTAATGAATACAACAGTACAATTTCAGAAACAAAAGAATCAGAGGAATCAGAAGAGAATGAAGTTAAAGAAGAAAAAAATGATGCAGAGCTAAAATCTGAGGGACCAGAAGAGAATGAAGTTAAAGAGGAAAAAAATAATGCAGAGCTAAAATCTGAGGGACCAGAAGAGAATGAAGTTAAAGAGGAAAAAAATGATGCAGAGCTAAAATCTGAGGGACCAGAAGAGAATGAAGTTAAAGAGGATAAAAATGATGCAGAGCTAAAATCTGAGGGACAAGAAGAAATTAAATTTAAAGAGGAAAAAAAAGAAGCTAAAAATAATTAAATATTTCAGAAAAAATGTTATTTGTAAATATCCTTTTATTTTTAATAATCTTTTTAATTATTTCAGACTTATATATTAAAAACTCACCCAAATCAAAGCTGGTTCTGGTGCCTATCAATTATAAAATCAAAAGAAAAGATAGTTTAAACGAAATAATTATTGATTTAAAAATAATTAATAAAAGTAACACCAAGGAGACAATGGTAACTAATATGTATTTCAAATTGGATTTTTTTAAAAGGAAAGGAGACGAATATTACCAAAATTTGAATTATCAAGAAGATATTTATTTATATGATAAAAATAAAGAAAAAAATTTAAATAATTATTGGCCAACAACTATTATCAAGTCAAATTCAGAATTATTTATAAGAGTAATCTATAAATTTAGCAATAATAAGTTCAGAGAAAAATTAAAATATATATGGCTAAAAGTATTTTGGGAGAATTATGGCCATTTTGGTATTTCAAAAAGAAAGGATTGTTATTTAATTAATTTAGATGGTCAAAAACAAAGGCCTAAAGAAGTTTTTGAAATTCCAATAAATAATAAATATTATGCTATTTCTATTAAAACTGATTTACTTGGATGCTTTGATAACCCAGTAAATACTGTGATCGAATACTGTAAAGGCATTGCAGAAAAAAATGATATTTTAACTATCGGTGAAAGTCCACTTGCGATTATGCAAAATAGATATATTTCTCCTAAAAATTTAGAATATAGTTTATTTTCGAAAATTCTATGTTATTTCTTTCACCCCACAAGCAGTCTCGCAACTGCTTGTGGAATGCAATTATTAATAAATAAAATTGGGGTTACAAGAATAACCCTTGCATTAATTGTTGGATTGATATTTAAATTAATTGGCATTAAGGGAATATTTTATAGACTAACAGGTTCAGAATCATCTCTAATTGATGATATAAGTGGTACAGTCACACCCTACGACAAAAGTATAGTTATGGGTCCTCTAAATGCGGATTTATTTTGTAAGGAGGTCTCAAAATATTTAAATATAGATGTTGCTGTAGTTGATGTTAACGATCTTGGAGGGGTAAAAGTATTAGCCAGTTCAAATAAGTCAGTAAATGAAATAGTCAAAAGAAACTTAATATCTAATCCAGCTGGCAATGGTGATGAAAAAACTCCTATAGTGTTAATAAGAGAAAAAAGTAAATGAAAAAAGATACCTCTAATTCTTTTAAGACTGAAAAAGGAATTGAAGTAACTTTTGAAGAACTTCATATTCGTCACATTAACCTTTTAATAGATATCAAAAATAAGAAATTGAATAATTGGTTTTTAAAGATGGCAATTATTAATACCTTTGATGACTTAAAATTATTTTTAAATAATCTTAAGAAAAATAAAAATAAATGCATAATTGCCATCTGTGAAAACAAAATCATTGGTTATTTGAATATTTTTCCTTTGAATAAAAAAGAGACTTGCCTAAAAATATCTAAGCCAAAGTTAATTAACAAGAACTGTTCTTTAACAGAGAAACAATTAATTTTAGGATTGATAAAAAAATCTATCTGCATAACAGACATCAAAACTTCAAGTTGGATAATTAACGCGGATATAAACAATATTGACCTTATATCAACCTCAAGAGAATTAGGATTTCAACCGTTAGGTGAGATAATACTTTGGGATGGTTGTGATCAAAATAAATCTATAAAGCAAAATACCCAAGGTTATCCCTCAATTAATGAATTCCAAAAAATTAGTAAGCAAAATATATTGAAAATAGTAAATTTCATAAGATCAAATCAATCGCCTTTAATTAGAAATATTTTAGATTTTGATCAAGACGATATTCTTAAAAGAAACAACTCTAAAAGTGGTGCCTTAATATATGAAGATTCTGTTTTATGTACAGTTTTAAAAGATATTAATTATCAAGAGGAAGAAATTTATACTTTAACCATAAGTAGATATTGGGATAATAGATTCAATAATATTTTAAAAGAATTTATAAAAAGTTTTTTTGTAAAAGCTCCGATCCCTAGTCTAAAAACATATAAAGAGAATATTCAAGTAAATACCTTTCTCGACGAATGTAACCTAAAAGAAAAAAATCAAGAAATTATTCTTATCAGAAACACAATAATAAAGAATGAAGCCAAACAAATAAATAAAATTAATCAATCTTTGGAATCAATCTTTGACAAATTAAATCCACAAGGTAATCCATATCCATCTCCTTTTCCATTAAAAACAAAGTGAAATTTTGTAAACCTAAACCCAGGTCAATTTTAAGTTTGGATGTAGGTAAGAAAAGAATAGGATTGGCTTATTGTGATCCCCTATGCATAACATCAAATATTCTTCCAGCAGTAAAAAGGTTTAAAAATAATCAAGAGCTTAAAATTATTAGACATCATATAGATGAATTTAATTTGACTGGTTTTATTGTTGGCCTTCCACTTGATGAGGAAGGTAAAATGACCCCTCAAGCTATTGACTGTAAAAATTACGGTCAATTACTTTCAAATGAATTAAATCTTCCATTTTCTTACGTAAATGAACATAGTTCAACATGGGAATCTTCAAATAGATTTGGAATTAAAAAAGACAAATCTGGATTGATTGATAGTTATTCAGCAAAAGTAATACTTGAGCAATGGATCGAAGAAGGTCCTGAAATAGAAGAATTAGCTGGTAAAGGTCATATAAAATATTAGTATTAAAATGAATTAGACTATTTTTAAATGAAAGAAACTAACTCAAATGATAATTATGAGGCTCAGACACTAATATTAAATGACTCAAATGGAAACGAGCTTTTTTGTTATCTTGAACAGTTAGTAAATGTTGAAGGGGAAGAATATGCTTTATTAACACCAGTTGATACTCCAGTAAGTCTTTTCAAGATAAATGAAAAAGATGAACCTGAACTAATTGAGAAAATAGATAAAAATGAACAAATACTAAAAAATGCTGAAGCCGTTCTTCAAGAACATGATTTAAGACTTATCAGATCAGCAGTTACATTAACAGTATCAGGAGAACTTGAAGAACCAATTTACGATGAATTAGAAGAAGATTACATCGATGATGATAGCGAGAGTTATGAATTGCTTGTTAACTTTAATCTTTTTGACCAAGAATATGGCTTATATATTCCACTAGATCCTTTTTTTATTGTGGGTAAATTAAAAGACAAAGGAGCCATATTAATTGAAGATGATGAGTTTGATAAAATTCAACCTTTGATTGAATCTGAGCTTGAAAAAAGTAGTTCTTAAAATTAATGAGATCTATCCTAAAAGTCAATTGGGATTCAAATTTACCAATATATGAGATTTCTCAATCTGAATTACAAAAAAAAGGAATTCATTGTTTATTAATTGATGTTGATGGGACTCTAGTAAATAGAAACTCAACTAAGGTACCAAAAGCTGTAAAGAATTGGATCAGTGAATCTAAAAAACTGTTCTCCTTATATCTAATAAGTAATAATCCATCAAAAAAAAGAATCGCGAAAATAGCAGAAGAATTAAATTTAAGATACAAATACAATGCTTCAAAACCAAGAAAAAGAGTAATTCTGAAGGCTATCAAAGAAGTAAATTATGAAGTAAAAAATATAGCCATTATTGGCGATAGAATTTTTACAGATATTATTGTTGGAAATAGATGTAATATAAAAACAATATTAGTTAAGCGATTAAAAAGAGATGGCTTGCCTATTAAATTTAATTTAACTTTGACAATAGAAAAATTAATTTCTCTTTTTATAAAATGAAAACTTGGGTTATAAAAATTGGTACTAGTATTTTAAGAGGAACAGAGGAAAAATCTACTGAAGAAGTTATTGCAACCCTTTGTAGATCCTTTACAAGTTTTATTTCTAAAGGAAACAAATTAATTTTAGTAACTAGTGGAGCCGTTGGATTAGGTTGTCAAAAATTAAATATTAAAACAAGACCAAATGATTTAAGTACTCTTCAAGCTACTGCGGCAGTAGGCCAAGTTAATTTAATGACTTTATACGATAAAATATTTAATAAATTAGGTCACAATATTGCTCAAATTTTAATCACAAAAGCTGACTTTAATTCCCGAGAATCATTCAATAACGCTTCTAAAACCTTAAAAAAATTAATTGATATGAATGTAATTCCAATAGTAAACGAAAATGATACCGTTGCAAATGAAGAGCTTAAATATGGAGACAATGACACACTTTCTGCCTTAGTTGCCTTAGCTATAAATGCTAATAAGCTTATTTTATTAACCGACATTGAAAATCTATATTCAAAAGATCCACGGAAGAATAAAGATGCCCTTCCTATTAAAGAGGTTTATAATAGTGAATTAAAAGAAATTAAAGATAGAAACACTCAAAACTCAAATAATGAATGGGGAACAGGAGGAATATCTACAAAACTGATTTCTGCAGAAATAGCAACAAAAGGTGGGGTTGAAGTCCAACTAGTTGATGGAACGAATAATAAAAATTTAAATGAAATTTTTAATGATAATAAAATTGGAACTTTATTTTATCCAGTTAAAAACCCTATAGGAAACAAAAAAAGTTGGCTTTCTCATGCAATTCAAACAGTTGGAAAAATCACTTTAGATGATGGAGCTTTTTTTGCAATTAAGAAAAAAGGTGCCTCACTTTTAGCGGTTGGTGTTAAAAATGTAGAAGGAAACTTTACGGTTAATCAAGCAGTTCAAATCGTAAATATAGATGATAAAGAAGTTGCAAAAGGTTTAGTATCAATAAGTAGTGACAAACTAAGAAGTATGTTAAGTAATACAGAAAATAATAATTCCTCGATAATTGTCGTACACAGAGATTATCTAGCTCTCTCTTAGAAAAAAATCAAACCTGAAAAATGCTTTTAAGTGACTTAGTTGATCTAATTAAAAAAGGAAATTCAAATTTCATTAGTGCCAATATTGTTGAAGATTTAAATATAGAGGATGCTGCATCATTAGATGAAGCAAGAAATTATCAAATATCTTTTTTAGAAGAAAATAATATCCTTAAAGAAACATTAGATCAAACCAAAGCATCAGCAATAATAACTTCCAACAACAATGCAATAGTTAGTGCACTAAAGAAACTCAAAATTTCTAACATAATTGTTAAAAATCCAAGAATTGCATTTGCAGAAGTATTGAATTGTTTATATAAAACTATCAACTTTAAGCCAGGAATTCATGTTTCAGCCGTTATAGACAAAACGGTAATAATTGGATCAGATTGCCATATTGGACCTAATGTCTACATAGGAGAAAATACTGTAATTGGTAATAATAATTATATTCTTCCTGGAACATCAATTTTAGGAAATGTTCGAATAGGAGATAATAATATAATTCATCCAAATTGTGTTATTTACGAAAATACCACTCTAAAAAATAATTGTGTAATTAATTCAAATTCTGTTATTGGATCAGAGGGATTTGGTTTTATTCCTAAAGATGGCAAATGGGTAAAGATGCCTCAGAAAGGTGGTGTAAAAATAATGAGTTTTGTAGAAATTGGAACGAATTGTTGCATTGATAGGCCCGCAGTGGGTTTTACTTTTATTGATGAAGGAACAAAGTTAGATAATTTAATACAAATAGGTCATGGAGTTAAAATTGGCAAGAATTGCGCATTTGCTGCTCAAGTTGGCATCGCTGGAGGAGCAAAAATTGGAGATGGAGTTATTTTGGCAGGGCAAGTAGGAGTTAATAATAGAGTAAAAGTTGGAAATAATGTTATAGCGAGTTCTAAATGCGGGATCCATTGTGACATAGATGATGGCAAGGTAATTAGTGGTTTCCCCGCAATGGATAATAAATCATGGCTAAGGAGTTCAAGTATTTTTAAAAAATTACCAGAATTAGCAAAAAAACTTAGACAATTAGACAAGCAATAATTTATTGTTCTATTAAACAAAATTTTAAATGAAAAAATATAAGATTGTTTTATTGCCAGGCGATGGGATTGGGCCAGAGATTTCAGAAGTTTCAAAAAAAGTTTTAATAAAGCTTTCCAAAAAACATAATTTCGATATTGAGATTATTGAGAAATCATTTGGAGGGATAGCTTATGAAAAATATGGAACTCCTGCTCCAGATGAGACCCTAGAACAATGCAAGAAAAGTGATGCAGTACTTTTGGCATGTGTTGGAGATATTAAATATGACTCTCTTGCAAGAGAATTAAGACCAGAAAGTGGTTTACTTAAGTTAAGATCTGCTCTAAACCTTTTTGCAAATATAAGGCCTGTTAAAATAAGAAAATCTCTTATAGATGCAAGTACATTAAAAAAAGAAATTGTTGAGAATGTAGATCTTATTGTTGTAAGAGAATTAATAGGCGGTATTTATTTCGGAGAACCAAGAGGACATATAACAAATACAAAAATCCCAAAAGCTTTCAACACAATGGTTTATGATTCGTCCGAAATCGAGAGAATAACTGAAATAGCAATAAAAATTGCTAACCAAAGAAATAAAAAAATATGTTCTGTGGATAAATCAAACGTTCTGGAGGTTAGTCAATTGTGGCGAGATACAGTTTTAAATATCACGTCAAAAGATAAAAATATATCTATAAGCAATATGTACGTTGATAATGCAGCAATGCAATTAGTCAGAGATCCTAGCCAATTTGATGTGATATTAACTAGTAATTTATTTGGTGATATTTTAAGTGATTTAGCAGCAATGTTAACTGGTTCTATTGGTATGCTTCCATCTGCATCTCTAAACAATAATGGTCCAGGAGTTTTTGAACCTGTTCATGGTTCAGCTCCTGATATAGCTGGTAAAAACATAGCAAATCCTATCGCAATGCTTTTATCCGCTTCAATGATGTTGAAGATTGGATTAAATGAAGAAGAAGCCGCAGAAAATTTAGAAACTGCTGTTGATAAAGTTTTGTCTAAAGGATTTAGAACAGCAGATTTATATGATGGGTATTCCGAAGTATTATCTTGCAGTGAAATTGGAGATAAAATAATAGATGAAATTTAAAAAAAATTAATAAATAAAAAAATATTTTTAAGTTGAACATAAAGTTGGCATATGACCTGTCAGAATCATTAGATATTGTTTTTAAAAAATGTCAAAACTTCATCCAGTAGTTGCTGTAACAGGATCTTCAGGAGCAGGAACAAGTACAGTAAAAAGAGCCTTTGAGCATATTTTTGCGAGAGAAGATATTGTTCCAGCAGTTGTAGAAGGAGATAGTTACCACAGATTTGAAAGAATACCTATGAAAAAAGCTATGGCAGAGGCTCTTTCAAAAGGTGAAAATTTTTCTCACTTTGGTCCAGAGGCTAATCTTTTTGACAAGCTAGAAGAACTTTTTAAAATCTATGGTGAAACTGGAGGAGGAAAGAAAAGATATTATTTACATAGTCCCGAAGAAGCGCAAGAACATAATACAAGACTTGGAACGTCCCTAGAACCAGGGCAATTTACTCCATGGGAAGATATTCCTAAGGGAACAGACGTACTTTTTTATGAAGGTTTACATGGCGGAGTAGAAGGTGATGGATACAATGTGGCATCTTATGCTGATTTACTTGTTGGAGTTGTTCCGATAACAAATTTAGAGTGGATTCAAAAAATACATAGAGATAATGCAGAAAGAGGTTACTCAGCTGAAACCATTGTTGATACAATATTGAGAAGAATGCCTGATTATATAAATCATATTTGTCCACAATTCAGTAAAACCGATATTAATTTCCAAAGAATCCCCACAATTGACACTTCAAATCCTTTCATATGCAGGAATATTCCAACTCCTGATGAGAGCTTTGTGATCATACATTTCAGAAAAGGGGCAAGAGAGAAATGGGGAATTGATTTTCAATACTTGCTTGGAATGATTCACGATTCATTTATGTCAAGTCCAACCAGTATTGTTGTAAATGGAGGAAAAATGGGTTTCGCAATGGAACTTATTCTTACTCCAATAATCCATAAAATGATTGAGGATAAAAATAAAGGATAATTTATTGTCGACTATCAACTCAAAATAATATATTTTTCAAACTTTAAGGCGTTTCTAATCAACAAAATCTCAAATTTTTATATATCTTTCTTGATAAAAGTACCTTACTTAGATTTAAATAGAAAAAAAGGTAACGTTGTGTCATTAATCGACTGGTTTGCCGCAAGGCGTAAAGATCAATTTGTTGGGAAAGTTTCGCAAGATACTGACGAAGGAGATGGTTTGTGGGTTAAATGTTCAGAATGTTCGCAAGTAGCTTATAGAAAAGACCTTATTTCAAATTTCAATGTTTGTAGTAATTGTGGACACCACAATAGGATTAATAGCGATGAAAGGATAAATATAATTGCTGATAAAAATTCGTTTCAAGAGTTTGATAGTTCACTAAGTCCTACGGATCCTTTAGGTTTTAAAGATAGAAGGTCTTATGCTGATCGAATTAAAGAAAGTCAAGCAGGTACAGGCTTAAGGGATGGTGTCATAACAGGTTTTTGTTCTGTAAATTCAATGCCTTTAGCATTAGCTGTTATGGATTTTAGATTTATGGGAGGATCCATGGGTTCAGTAGTTGGTGAAAAAATTACAAGAATAATTGAGAGAGCAACTTTAGAAAATTACCCAATTCTTATTGTTTGTGCATCGGGTGGGGCAAGGATGCAAGAAGGAATGTTAAGTCTCATGCAAATGGCAAAAATATCGGGAGCACTTAAAAAACATAAAGAAAAGAATCTTCTATATATGCCATTATTAACTCATCCAACCACTGGAGGGGTAACAGCCAGCTTTGCGATGTTAGGTGATTTAATATTGGCGGAACCTAAAGCTCTTATTGGATTTGCTGGAAGAAGGGTTATAGAACAAACATTAAGAGAAAAATTACCCGATAATTTTCAAACAGCTGAATATCTGCTTGAGCATGGTTTTGTTGATGTAATAGTTAAAAGGAAAGATCTCAAGGATACTTTGACTAAAATTTTAAAAATTCATGGTGTAAAAGAACTTGCAAAAGCAAATATATAAAATGAGAATTATTTCAAATTTCTTTTATTTTTCTTTAACCCTTTTATTTTTTATTTTAAATTTTGCTCCATATTCTTATGGTATTGGAAATGTTGATTGGGTCCTCCTAAAAGAGAATAATGAAGGGAAAGAATGGCTTGATAAAGGCAGTATTAAGCCCCTTCCAAATGGTGAAATAAGTGTTTTAACAAAGTTTTTTAAAAATCCTACTAAATCTGATGATGATGGAGAGTTATCACTTTATGTAATGAGAATTAATTGCGATGAAAAAAAGTTCAAAGATACTTCCATAAATGGAATTCCTCAATTCAATTCAAAATGGCAAACTTCTAATAATGATGAACTTATAGATGTTGTTATTGAGAACAGCTGTTCAGAGTTTATTAATGGATAAGAATGAATACTAAAAATAAAAAATTAAAAATAGCAGTAGCTGGACTTGGATTTGGTAAAAAAGTTCATTTAGAGGCATTAAAAGAGTCTGATTACTTAACTCCTGTAGCTATTTATCATTACGAAAAGAAGCAAAAATCGATATTAGAAAAAGAAACGGGCTTAGATTTTTTTCATGATTGGGATGACTTAGTTAAATCTCCAGAAATTGATGGGATTATTATTGCTACCCCTCCTGAATCAAGATTTAAATTAGCAAAAAGCGCGCTAAAGAACAATAAAAATTTGCTACTAGAAAAACCCGTTTCAATATCGTCCCTTGAAATAGAAGAACTTCAGAGAATATCTTTGAGTAATAACTTAAGCGTATGTGTTGATTTTGAATATAGAGCAGTGCCCCTTTTTCTTCAGACAAAAAAACTTCTTGATGAAAATATTTTAGGAGAAATATATTTAGTCAAATTAGATTGGTTAATGGGTAGCAGGTCCGATCCTAAAAGAGCTTGGAATTGGTATTCTTTGGAAAAAAAAGGTGGAGGAGTTATTGGCGCCTTGGGTACTCATGCATTCGACATGTTGAATTGGTTTTTTGGAGAATCAATAAATGTATCTGGTAAGTTAGTAACATCAATCAAAAAAAGACCTTTACCTAATTCATCTGATTTAAATGATGTTACTAGTGAGGATGTTTGTCTCGCCAATATTGAAATATCACACTATAACTCCAATCCTATTCCATGTCAGGTATCTTTATCATCGATTTCTAAAAACGGTAGAGGATTTAGTTTAGAAATATATGGAAGCGAAGGTTCACTTATTCTTAAAAGTGAGAACCAAAAAGATTATGTCCATGGTTTTAATTTGAAATATTCAAACAACGAAAATAAAATACAAAATCTAACTGCAGATTCAAATTTTAATTTTGAAAAAACATGGACAGATGGGAGAATAGCCCCAGTTTTAAGAATTCAAAATTTATGGGCTGAGAGTATTTTTAACAAAACACCTATCATTCCAGGATTATGCGAAGGACTTGCCAGTCATAAAGTTTGCGAAGCCATAAGAGAATCTTCGAAAAACGGATTAAGAATCAAAATCTAAGTCTATACATTTATAAGTAGCAATTGTCACCCGATAAAGTATTAGATTGATTTTATTTTTTTTTCATATTCTGGAAAAATCAATTGAACTGAATTATTAAAGAATGGCTTTAAATTATTACAAAAATGAGCTTAAAGAGAATGCTCAATTGCTGGCTTCTAAAGGAAAAGGGATATTAGCGGTAGATGAATCCACTAAAACAGTAGGTAAACGACTCGCTGGAATTGGCGTAGAGAATACTGAAGACAATAGGAAGGCATATAGAGGAATGCTTTTTACTACAGAAGGTCTTGGTAAATATATAAGTGGAGCAATCCTCTTCGAAGAAACTCTTTATCAGAATCACCAAGATGGTGAGTCAATGGTCAAGAAACTTAATGATTTAGGTATTATTCCAGGTATAAAGGTCGATAAAGGGCTAAATCCACTTCCTGGAGCGGGAGATGTAGAAACTTTTTGCTCTGGCCTAGATGGGTTAGTTGAAAGAGCAGCAAAATATTATGAACAAGGTGCAAGATTTGCAAAGTGGAGAGCCGTTCTGCAAATTACAAATGATGGTTGTCCTTCAAAACTATCAATTCAAGAGAATTCTTGGGGATTAGCAAGGTATGCAAGATCAGTTCAAGAATCTGGATTGGTACCAATTATTGAACCTGAAATTTTAATGGATGGCGACCATACTATTGAAAAGACTGCCGAAATCCAAGAAGAGGTAATAAAACAGGTTTATATTGCCTGTCAAACAAATGGAGTTTATCTAGAAGGGACTCTATTAAAACCTTCTATGACTGTTAATGGAGCAGATTGTCTAACAAAGGCTGATCCTATGAAAGTTGCTGAAATGACAATCAGAACTATGGAAAGATGCGTTCCTGCATCTGTTCCTGGAATAGTTTTCTTATCGGGAGGGTTAAGCGAAGAAGCGGCTTCTGTTTATCTAAATAATATGAACACTCTTTACAGGAAAGCTTTATGGAATGTTTCATTCTCCTATGGAAGAGCATTACAGCACTCATGCTTAAAGGCCTGGAGAGGAAGCGACGTTGAAGGAGGTCAAAAAGCATTAATAGCAAGGGCTCAAGCAAACTCTGAAGCTTCAAAAGGTGCCTACGTAGCAGGATCTCAACCTTCATCTGATGAACAATTGTTTGTGGCAGGATACACTTACTAACTAAAAAATAATGAAAATATTCTCTGGGTCATAAAATAAGTTTCTTTAATTTAGTATTTTGTATATCTAATGACGTGACATTTGATACCTCTTTATACTAAACTCTCGGAAACATATGCTTTATATAGCATTTAACTTATTTTAATTATGGCCCTAGTTCCACTAAGACTACTTTTAGATCACGCTGCTGAGAATGGTTACGGTATTCCAGCTTTCAATGTTAATAACCTTGAGCAAGTTCAAGCAATCATGGAAGCAGCATATGAAACTGATAGTCCTGTAATCCTCCAAGCTTCAAGAGGTGCAAGAAATTATGCAGGAGAAATTTTCCTACGTCATCTAATCCTTGCTGCTACAGAAACATATCCTAATATTCCAGTGGTAATGCACCAAGACCACGGTAATGAGCCATCAACATGTTATTCAGCAGCAATAAACGGTTTCACATCAGTAATGATGGATGGTTCTCTAGAGGCAGATGCAAAAACACCCGCTAGTTACGAATATAATGTTGCAGTTACTAAAAAAGTAGTAGATTTTGCTCATTCAGTTGGAGTTAGTGTTGAAGGAGAATTAGGTTGCTTAGGTTCATTAGAAACAGGTAAAGGAGAAGCAGAAGATGGTCATGGATTTGAAGGTGAACTTTCTACAGATATGCTTTTGACTGATCCTGAAGAAGCTGCAGATTTTGTTGCTAAAACAAAAGTGGATGCATTAGCTATTGCTATAGGTACAAGTCATGGTGCTTATAAATTCACAAGGAAACCAACAGGAGAAGTTCTTGCAATTAGCAGAATCGCTGAAATTCATAAAGCACTTCCAAATACCCACCTTGTAATGCATGGATCTAGTTCAGTTCCTCAGGAATGGTTAGATATTATTAACAAATATGGTGGTGAAATTCCTCAAACATACGGCGTTCCTGTTGAAGAAATTCAAGAGGGAATAAGAAATGGAGTCAGGAAAGTTAACATTGATACTGATAACAGACTTGCTTTCACTGCCGCGGTAAGAGAGGCAGCATTTGCTGACAAGGCAAACTTTGACCCAAGACATTTCAACAAACCTGCTAGAAAATACATGAAGCAAGTTTGTCTTGACAGATACAAGCAGTTCTGGTGCGAAGGTCAAGCAAGTAAGATCAAACAAAACAGCACCAATTATTTTGCTGATCTTTACGCTAAAGGTGATTTAGATCCAAAAGTAAAAGCTACTGTTTAATTTCTTACCAATTTAAATAAAAAAAGACCTCCAAAATTGGGGGTTTTTTTTATTTCAATATTAATGATTTTAATGTGTAGAGACCATCTGTCCCACCAATTGTCTCGTCACATGCTCGCTCTGGATGTGGCATTAAACCTAAAACATTTCCCTTTTCATTAGTTATACCTGCTATATCGAATGAAGATCCATTAGGATTATTCTTATATCTCAAAGTGATCAATTCATTATCTAAAAGTCTTTTTAAAGTATCTGAATCACAATGATATCTTCCTTCCCCATGCGCTATTGGCAACTTAATAGTTTGTTTTTCATCTCCATTATTAAACCAACCTCCTTTTGAAGAAACAATATCCAGTTCAACGTCATCACAGATAAAATTTAGATTTTTATTTGCAACAAGAGCACCAGGCAAAAACCCTGATTCTGTTAAAATTTGAAACCCATTACAAATTCCTAAAACTCTTTTTCCGCTTTTAACAAACTCATCCAAGGCATTTATTAATGGAGAGAATCTCGCAATTGCTCCACATCTTAAATAATCACCATAGCTAAATCCTCCAGGTAAAACTATTGCATCTACATCACTTAAATCTGAAGACTCATGCCACAAATATTTTGTTCTTATGTCTAAACAACCTTCCAGTGCCCATGAAACATCACGATCACAATTAGAACCAGGGAAGACAACAACTCCTACAGTAAAATTATCCATCTTATAATTTTTCTAATGAATACTCATAATCTTCAATAACAGTATTTGCGAATAACCTATCACACAATAAATCAATTTTTTCTCTTACTTCGGTTTCACCATTACCTTCTATTTTTAATTCAATCATTTTTCCTATACGTAATGATTTTATTCCCTCGGCTCCAAGTTTTATCGAAGCAGATTTGGTAGCTTCCCCTGCTGGATCTAAAACTGAAGGTCTTAGTCTTACAAAAACTTTTACAGAAAACTGGTCCAATTAAAAAATAATTTCTACTAGAAGATTAGTTTAAATTTTAATAAAAAGTACTCTTGATTAATAAACAAATATTTTTAACTTAAGGTTTTCTGAATTATTAAATGTTTATGTAGCCTTTACCAAAACAAACTAGGCAAGTTCTTCTTGTATTTTCAGGTGTTTTAAAATTTCCTGCCCCTCCACATTTTGAACATTTGATTTTATCAATTGATATTACATCGTCAAAGATTATTTGTTTTAAAGCAATTTTTGGATTTTCCATTTAAGGCTGTCTACTGTAGTAAGTATCCCGACAGCTAACTATAAAGTCAAATTGCTATCTTTGGTTCACTTAAAATCTTAAATTTCTCTTTAATTTTTCTATTGAAAGTTTTTATAGATTTTTCATCAAAGGAAATTATCACTAATTCAAGCCCAACATTATCATTTGGTCTCCAACAATTGTCTGGAGCTTCTTCAAACCAAGTATTAATTTTTTTTCCAACAATTTGTATTTGTAAAGGCAATGATTTGTTTGGTATCCAAATACGACCTTTTATTCGAAGAATGTTTAATTCATCCAAGATTTTTGACATCTCTTTTTCAAATTCATTTTTTTCAAGGAAATAATTTAATTTAATTGAATCTGATACAAGCTCAACATGATTATGATCATGTTCTTCAGTTATAAATTCTTTATAATTCTCTTTTTTAAATTTAAAATCAAATAGGTAATTTAAATCAATTTTGCCATTTTTGGATTTAAGGACTGGCACAAATGAGTTTAGACTTACCTTGATTTTGTTTTTTACAAAGTCAAATTGATCATCATTTAAGAGGTCTGATCTAGATACTAAAACGATATCAGAGACTTCAAGTTGCTCCTCAAAAAGTTCCTCAATAGAGGCGTTATGATCAATTTTATCTGTATCACTATATTGTTTTGTTATTTTATTTAGATCATTAATTGGAGAACCATTAAGCATTGATTCTCCATTAACGATACCAACAACAACGTCAAGGTAGATGGAAGACCTGATTTCAGGCCAGTTAAGTGCTTGAATTAAGGGAATTGGTAGTGCCAAGCCACTTGTTTCGATAATTATTGATTCGATAGAAGGATTAAATTCGAGGAGAGCTTTTATTGATGGAACAAAATCATCTTGAACCGTACAACATAAACATCCATTGTTTAATTCGATTACACATTCGTCTTGAGATTCATCACATTTATCACAACTTTTAAGCAAATCACCGTCAATTCCAACATCCCCAAATTCATTGATTATTAAACCAAATTTTTTATCACTCTCCTTTAATAAATATCTAAGAAAAGTTGTTTTACCTGATCCAAGAAATCCCGAAACTACTATTACTGGTATTTTCTTTTTCATACTTAGTAATTAACATCCCAAACTGTATTCTGTACTCTCTCCTGTAGAGCTATTTATACCATTAGCAATTGCACATAATTGTTTTTGTTGTGTACGACTTAGAACAGCATCAGTAAAATCTGCACCATCTATTTTTGCTCCTTCAAAATTACTTTCCATTAATAAAGCATTTGTGAAGTTAACATCCGAAAGATCTGCGTCTGTAAAGTCGGTTGCATAGGCAAGAGCGTCTCTCAAATTAGCACCAGTAAAGGTTGCATTTTGCAGTTTACTATTATTAAATACCGCACCTTCTAAATTACTTTCACTAAAATTAAATCCCTTCAAATCAAACTTAACATATTCGTTGCCGCTTAAATCTTGACCATGCATATCTTGCTCTAAATTAAGATCTTGTTGGTTTCTGATCTCAGGAGGTCTTTTAGCCCATGCAGAATTAACGGAATTAAAAAATAATATCCCAACAAATAATAGAGTAATTAATCCATTCATTAAAGAGGGAAAGATAATTGATTTAATCATAATAAGACTGTATTTTAGAACTTAGGTATTTAAAGTTTGTAAGAGTATCTTATAGGAAAATATATGGCAATGTCACTAAAGGTTATTGTTCCTCCTCATCCATTAATAAAACATTGGCTTTCAATATTGCGAGAAAAAAATACTCCAAATATTTTGTATTCAACAGGATATGAACAATTAGGCAAATGGCTTACATATGAAGCATTACGGAACTGGTTGCCATATAAAAAAGAAATAATAAATACTAACAATGGGGAGGCGGATGGATTTTTTATTAATAATGATTATCCAATAAAAGTTCTCGCAATGTTGCCCGAAGGCTTATCTCTTTGGTTTGGATCTAAAGAAGTAATTCCTAATTCAACACTCTCATTAGGAGAACTTCCTAAAAGTATTGAATCAAATGAAGGAGTTATATTTTATTCGGAACAAATAACGACAAATTCAAAAACATTAGAAACTTTAGAAAAATTAAATGAATTAGGAGTTGATTCCAACAGGATTTTATTAATAACTGCTATATGCTCAAATAAAGGATTAAATGAAATTGCGAAATTATTCCCTAATCAAGTAATTTATACCTCTTGCATAGATGAGGAAGACGATAACACAAAATTATTGGTACCGGGCATTGGGAATCCATTATTGCGTTTGAGTACTATATTTCATGATAAGAACTAATATATAATGTAGGAGTAAAAATTTTACCAATGTCTGAATACAGAGATTCGTCTTCAAATAATCTTTTATCATTAATAAGCGGCGCTTTTATTGGAGCAGCAGGTCTAGCTTGGTGGTTAATATCCGAAGCAGACAAAAGAAAGGAGGAAAAAAAACAAAAAGCAATGATGTATTCCTCCAGAATTCAAGATGGCTCTGAAGCGATTGATTCAAATGAAAATATAAATGAAGTTGAAGGAGAGAATCTGGAGAAGAAAGTTGAGCAACTTAATTCTGCAATTGCTGATGTGAGGAAGCAACTTGAAGAGTTGGGGCAATAGAATAAAAAAGGTTCTCAAATAATATGAATAAACTCAGATCATCTGCAATTACCCAAGGTGTGCAAAGATCCCCTAACAGATCTATGTTAAGAGCTGTAGGATTTAATGATGAAGATTTTAATAAACCTATTATTGGAGTTGCAAATGGATACAGCACCATAACACCATGCAATATAGGTTTAAACAAGTTAGCTCTTAGAGCTGAAGAGTCAATAAGAAGATCTGGTGGGATGCCTCAAATGTTTGGAACGATCACAGTAAGTGATGGCATTTCTATGGGAACAGAGGGCATGAAATATTCTTTAGTTTCAAGAGAAGTTATTGCTGATTCAATAGAAACAGCATGTAATGCTCAGAGTATGGATGCAGTGCTTGCAATAGGTGGATGTGACAAAAATATGCCCGGCGCGATGATAGCGATTGCAAGAATGAATATTCCCTCAATTTTCATTTATGGAGGAACAATTAAACCAGGAAAATTGCATGGAGAAGATCTTACTGTTGTTAGTGCATTTGAAGCTGTTGGACAATTAACATCAGGTAAAATTAATGAAGAAAGGCTAATCCAGGTTGAGAAAAATTGTATTCCTGGTGCTGGCAGCTGTGGAGGGATGTTTACAGCTAATACAATGTCTGCGGTTATTGAAGTATTAGGTTTAAGTCTTCCTCACAGTTCCACTATGGCTGCTGAAGATCTTGAAAAAGAAATAAGTGCAGATAAAAGTGCTGAGATATTAGTCTCTGCAATAGAACAAGATATAAGACCTTTAGACCTAATGACTAAGAAAGCATTTGAAAATGCAATATCAGTAATTATGGCAATAGGAGGATCCACAAATGCGGTATTGCATATCTTAGCCATTGCAAATACTGCAGGAATAGATATCAACATCAATGATTTCGAGAGGATCAGACAAAAAGTACCCGTTATTTGTGACCTTAAACCGAGTGGTAAATATGTGACGGTGGATCTTCATAATGCAGGCGGGATCCCACAAGTAATGAAAATACTTTTGAATGCAGGATTAATTCATGGCGAATGCAAAAACATTGAAGGTAAGACCATCTCAGAATATTTACAGAATATTCCAGATAAGCCTCCAACGAATCAAAATGTTATTAGAGAAATAGATAACCCTCTTTATAAAAAAGGGCATCTAGCGATTTTAAAAGGTAACTTAGCAAGAGAAGGTTCCGTAGCGAAAATTAGTGGAGTAAAAAACCCTGTATTAAAAGGTCCAGCAAAGATTTTTGAAAGTGAAGAGGATTGTTTAAAGTCGATATTAAATAACGATATTAAAGCTGGTGATGTTGTTGTCATTAGAAACGAAGGCCCTGTAGGAGGACCAGGCATGAGAGAAATGTTAGCCCCAACATCCGCAATTGTTGGACAAGGGCTTGGAGAGAAGGTAGCTTTAATTACTGATGGCAGATTTAGTGGTGGTACTTATGGTCTGGTTGTAGGTCACATAGCTCCAGAGGCTGCTGTTGGGGGAAATATTGCTCTAATAAGACAAGGTGATTTAATTACAGTAGATGCTGTAAAACAACTAATTGAAGTTGATTTATCTGACGAGGAATTAGAAAAAAGGAAAAAAGATTGGGTAAAACCTACACAAAAATATAAGAGAGGAATACTTTCAAAATATTCGAGAATCGTAAGCACATCAAGCTTAGGGGCTGTCACTGATTTATAAATAAGCTCAAAGTTTATTTTCTTAATCAATAAAACTCTTTATCCTATTTGCTAAATTTTCCAATCTAGCGCTGTATTTTGGTGAGTTGCATTTTTTTCCATTATTGCTATCCATCCATAATGTTTTAACTCCACACCATAATATTGGTTCATCAGGGAAATTAAGCTTCGAGATAACTAAAACCAACTCTTCATTTGATTTAAAAAGTTCTAATTCAAGATCGTAAATTTCTAATCTTTTACCTTCTTTATCTCGACATAAGATATTAACCGTCAAATCAATATCTTCTTCTTCGATTTCATATTCACCATTTATTTTTACGACAGAATGAACAAAAGGTTTATTTGTTAAATCTGCTGACTTTGCTATTAAGCTCTCTATATTTTTTGGTGGATTTTCAAATAACACTTATTGATTTAATTAAAACTTTTATAGAACCCTGTTTAAACTCATTATTAAGTAATCCATCATCACCGAACTTAGAGTGTAGTAGTTGCAATCTTTTAATTTTAGATGGCTTGAATTTAAATGGGAAACGCACCTTATTTGCTCTTACTGAAGGTTTTAGTGCACTAAAAGGAATTTGAACATTTGTTGTTCCAAATTTTTTTGTTGGGAATGATTTAATCCACCTTAGACCACCTGGAATAAATTCAGTTAGTCCTAATAGATCATCTTCACAAGCAACTGCAAATTTAAAAGTTCTTCCTTGTCCATCTATATTTAATTCAAAGGATGAGTATTCAGATACATTTAAAGAAGGTTTATATATAGACGATCTACAACTAACAAATCCTCCTGCTTTCTCGACAATATACCCCTTTAATAACAAACCAGAATTTGTAATTTCACAAAAAGCTGAGCTTGATCCGCCCATAACGGTATCATTTAATGTTTTCCAACCACCGAACTCCTTTTTCTGAAATAATAATTTTTTCTTACTCATTAAATAATTAAAATTTTTATTAGACTTTAACTAAATTTCTAATTCTTTTGCTGATTCTTGATCACAAAATATGGAAATTAGATTATTAGATTTTATTAATTTTGATGGTGTTCTATCAGGAGGCTCCTTTTCATCTAATAACCTCTCAAGAGCAATTTTTTTAGAGGCCCCACTAACCAAAAATACTATCTTTGATGAAGCTGAAAGGACCTTTGGAGTTAATGAAATTCTTTTTAGTCCTTTACCTTCATTAAAAATAACAAAATCATCTACATAATTATTTTTTTGATAAGGAAATAGTGAAGCTGTATGACCATCGTCACCAAGTCCTAATAAAGTTAAATCAAAAGATGGGGGGTTTGATCCGCATTTTTCAAATAATTTAGAAATAAATTGATTCTTCGTGGCTTCATCATCAGCCTTCAGATTATTGAAAATTTCATAAAAAAAAGCTTTAGATCCAAAATTAGTTAACAATGAATTTTTTAACATTAACGAGTTACTTAATTCTGAACTTGGATCAACGCATCTTTCATCTCCTAAAAAGACATCAACCAAATCCCATCTAAGATCTCTATTTGCAAGAAGTTTATAAACAGATTTAGGAGTTGAACCTCCACTTACACAAAATTTGAATCGGTCTTTCTTTATTAAAGTATGAATAATTTGACTTTCAATAAACTTTAAAACTGCTGATGAAAGTTCTAACTTGTCTTTGTATATTTTGAGAATATACCCATTTTTAACCTTCTCAATCATTTCATCCATTCAGTATGAAAACTACCTTCCTCATCAATTCTTTCATAAGTATGAGAGCCAAAACAATCTCTCATAGCCTGAACTAGGTTCTGAGGGAGTCTATTTGTTCTATAACTATTCAAATAATCTAAAGTACTAGATAAACAAGGGACTGGAATACCTGCTTTTGTGGATAAAGAAACTACATTTGCTAAGTTATCTAATCTTGTTGCAATTTCATTATTAAACCAATCATCAAAAATTAAATTTTTTAGATTTGGGTCTTTTTTATAAGCGTCCTGAATTTTACTTAATAATTTTGATCTAATTATGCAACCTCCTTTCCATATTTGAGCTATTGATGGCATATTCAAACCATAATTATATACAGATGATGCTTCTCTTAAGATATCCATTCCTTGGGCATAGCTGGCTATAGTAGCAAGGACAACAGCATCAAATAAAGGTTTCATTCCATCTGAAATATCTCCCAAATCAAAATCTTCTATCTTTTTAGCTGGAATAGTTTCTTCAATCTGACTACGTTGATCTTTTAAAGAACTCATTACTCTTGCATTTAAAGAAGCATAAATAGTTGGGACTGACACCCCAAGTTCCAAAGCACTTACAACAGTCCATAAGCCAGTTCCTTTTTGACCAGCTTTATCCAATATTTTCTCAACGACGTAATTACCAGTCATATCATCTTTAGTATTAAGACAAATCTCTGTTATCTCGACGAGATAAGAAGCTAACTCATTAGTTTTATTCCAAATACCAAAAACTTCAGACATCTGTTGACCGTCCATACCTTTGACTCTCTTCATAAGGTCATAAGCTTCTGCGAGTATTTGCTCAATTCCGTATTCAATTCCGTTATGAACAGTTTTCACAAAATGTCCTGAACCTCCTGGCCCAACATATGCTACACATGGACCGTCTTCAACTTTGGCAGCCATTTTTGTTAGTAAGCTTTCTATTGCATCGTAAGAAGCCTTAGTCCCGCCTGGCATCAT
Organism: Prochlorococcus sp. AG-424-M03; assembly: GCA_003213275.1. Taxonomy (GTDB): domain Bacteria; phylum Cyanobacteriota; class Cyanobacteriia; order PCC-6307; family Cyanobiaceae; genus Prochlorococcus_A. The sequence continues at coordinate 29,150 of QCNH01000002.1, forward strand.
ACTTGGCCCTTCAAGAGCTCCTTTAGCACCCCCCGAGACTCCCATTCCAATGTATCCAAAACTTTTACTTTCAAGAGTATTTACCCTTCTTTCTGTATCTTTAAATTGAGAGTTGCCGCCATCTATTAATAAATCGCCTTCCTCAAGGTATCCAGAAATATTGTCTATAACAGCATCTGTTGCCGATCCTGCTTTTACCATCATTAAAATCCTTCTGGGTCTTTCAAGCTTATTGACAAAATCCTGAAGAGTTTCAGCTCCCTCTATATTCTTCCCAAAGCCTCGACCTTGTAAAAATTCTTCAGTTTTTGAATAAGTTCTATTAAAAACTACACTAGAAAATCCATTTCTTTCTGCGTTAAGAACTAAATTTTCGCCCATAACACCAAGACCTATTAAACCAAAATGCGCCTTGGACATAAAAAATTAAAAAACTCAATAAATACAGTGTGCCTGCAACTCAACAAAATTGCTCAAAAAAAACACTTATGTCAGCGAAAAATGATGGAAACGAATTAAATAACAGTTCCGTTTGCAATAGTTGCATTTTTAACTACTACAACGATTCCATTTCTTATATAGAAACCTAATTCTGGCTTATCTGCCTCTTCTACACGATCTTTATTAATAATCACGACATTATCACCTATCCTCGTGTTCTTATCAAGAATTGCTCTTTTTACAGTTGTTCCTTCACCTACTCCAAGAGGTGTTCCACCACCTTTTCTTAATTCAACTCTTTCTTCAGGTGATTCAAAGAAATCTGCACCCATTACCAAAGTATCTTCAAGAACGGAATCACTTTCTATTCTGCTTCTTACACCTAAAACACAATGTAAGATGCTACATGACTTCAAGATTGTACCTTCACATACTATTGAATCAGTAATCTGAGCATCTACGAGTTTAGAAGGAGGAAGAAATCTAGGTCTTGTATAAATTGGAAATTTTTCATCATAAAAACTGAATGGAGGCTTTGGTTGCTCTGTTAAGGCCAAGTTTGATTCAAAGAAAGCTCCAATTGTTCCAATATCTTCCCAATAATCATCGAATACATAACTCTTAAGAGTATCCCCCCTTTTAAGAGCTTCAGGAATTATGTCCTTACCAAAATCTGTATAATTAGGAAATTTATTTAAAAGATCAAAAAGAGTATTTCTGCTAAAAACATAAATACCCATAGAAGCTAGATAAGGTTTTTCTGCTGCTGATTCCTTAGTTAATCCAAATTTTGAAGTATCTACCGCCATTGCCTTCAGCTTCTCCCCTGTAGGCTTTTCACTGAATTCTTTTATATTTCCCAAATCATCTGTTCTCATGAGGCCAAAACCTTCTGCCTGAGATTCATCAACAGGTAATGCTGCAACAGTTAAATCAGCACCATTATCTCTATGATGTTGAACAAACAAACTGTAATCCATTCTATAAAGTTGATCTCCAGACAATATCAAATACTCATCAACATCCCATTCTTCAAATAACCATTGGTATTTTCTTACAGCATCAGCAGTACCTTCAAACCACTTTGGACTATCAGGAGTCTGTTGAGCAGCTAAAACCTCTACAAATCCCTGACCAAAAGGACCATTTAAATTATAGGTTCTCCCTATATGTCTATTTAGAGATGCACTATTGAACTGAGTCAATACGTACATTTTTTCAATGCCTGAATTAATACAATTACTAATTGGGATATCAATTAAACGATACTTACCTGCTAATGGAACAGCAGGTTTCGCCCTCATTTTGGTTAAAGGGTAAAGTCTAGAACCTTTTCCTCCTCCGAGGATGATGGCCAACACACGCTTCATTCAATCTAATGGAGGTAGAGATACAACTATTTAAAGTAACTTATTATGGGTAGATTTAGTAACAAGAATGGTCAGTTTACAAAGGTATTTCGATAAATCACTAGAAAAACTTAATATAAATAAAAAAAATTTAGTTATTTTTATCCTCTTCTACCAAAGAAAACAATTTTTCTACGATTTTCAAAGAAGCTTGTCTTTCTTCTCTTGATTGAGGACTTCTCAACTTGGTAACAGGCGTATGAAGTATTTTATTTATAATTCCTTTAGTCAAAGCTTCGACAACTTTTCTTTCTCTAGCAGAAAAATCTGGTCCCATCCTACTAAGTGCTTTTTGTAATTCTTCTTTTCTAATTAACTCCAAATCTGATCTAAGTTTATTAATTACTGGAACCGCCTCTAAACTTGCCCACCATTCTAGAAAAATGATTCTTTCTTCTTCTACTAAGGATTCTGCTTCCTTTGCAATTTTCTGTCTAAATTCTTGATTCCTTGAAACGACCTCTTGTAAGTCATCTACATCAAATGATTTTACAAATTGATGTTGTTTAACATCATTAGATATATTTCTAGGTACACCAATATCAATAAATTTAAGTCTATTACTCAAATTTAAATTTTCAATTTTAGCAAGATCAATTATTGGCTCTTCAGAAGCTGTACTAGTGAAAACAAGAGAAGATTTTGATATAGTTTCATCTAATTCGTTTAACCCCTTACAAACAACCTCTAAGTCGGGGAAGTCTCCTGCAAGATTTAAAGCTCTATCAATATTTCTATTGACAAGAATAAGTTTATGACATCCTTTTGATTTTAAATGAGTTATTAAAAGCCTACTCATCCGTCCAGCTCCAATCACAAGAACTTTCTCTGATTCCAAACTTACAAGAGTATCAAGCCCCTTTTCTTGTCCAATTTTTAATTGCGCCAGTTCTACTGCCGCTGAACTGATTGATACAGCTCCGGTTCCTAAATTTGTTTCGGATCTAACTTTTTTTCCTGTACTAACTGATTGAGTTAATAATCTATTAAGAATGGGTCCAGTAGATTGATTCTCTTGACCCAATCTCATCATTTTTTTTACCTGCGAAAGGATTTGTCCTTCGCCTAAAACGAGGCTATCAAGTCCTGCAGAAACTTTCATTAAATGCAAAACTGCTTCCTCTTGTTTAAAACAAAAAAGATGTGGATTTAAATCTTTAAAAACAATTCCAGAATAATCTGATATAAATTCTTTAATAGATGAAATTCCAGTGTTTTTATCTTTTACTAGTGCATATATTTCTAGCCTGTTACAAGTACTTAAAATTGACACTTCTAATATGTCAGAGAAAGCTTTTAATGCTTTCAATGAGTCTGTTATGGATTGGTCAGGAATACTTAACTTCTCACGCACTTCGACAGGTGCCGTGCGATGACTTAGTCCGACGACAACAATATGCATAAAATCAAATGTGAATTTTTAAAGGCTGATACTCTTAGCACCATCTTTTATATGGACAGTATTTGTAAATCTTGCAGTACTATCTAAGGTACTTATTACAAGACTGCTTGTTCTAACACAATCCCTTTCAAATTTAACTCCGTTAAATAATAATCCATCAGTTATTCCACTTCCAGCGAAAACAACGTTTTCCCCCGATGCCAGTTCGTTAGCTTCATAGATTTTGTCTATATCTGTTATGCCCATTTCATTAAGACGTTTTATATTTCCTTCTTTTGTGTAATCAGCCCATTCAGAAGTTTGTGCAATTGCCGGATCATAAACTAGTTGTCCTTGAAAGTGACCACCTAGTGCTCTCATTGCAGCAGCTGAGATAACCCCTTCTGGCGCTGCTCCTATACCCATCAAGCAATGTGTTCCCGTGCCTGCAAAACCACATGCAATCGCAGCTTGAACATCACCGTCAGAAATCGGTTGAACTTTTGCACCACATCCTCGAATCTCTTTAATTAAATCTTTATGCCTAGTTCTATCCATTACAACAACGGTAAGTTCATCAATAGAAAGATCCAAGCAGTCACTAAGAATCTTCAAGTTTTCAGTAGCAGAATTTCTAATATCTACTTTTCCTTTTGCTGCAGGAGGAGCTGCTAATTTGTTCATATAAAAATCAGGAGCATTAAAAAGACCGCCTGTATCAGAAGCAGCCAAAACCGCCATAGAACCTCTTTGATTATTCGCACAAAGATTAGTTCCCTCGCAAGGATCTACAGCAAAGTCGACCCCTGGTCCACTTCCACTACCTACCTCTTCACCTATATAAAGCATTGGTGCTTCATCTCTTTCACCTTCGCCAATAACAATTTTTCCTTTCATTTCAATTTGGCCCATCCGCAATCTCATTGCTTCCACAGCTGCAGCATCAGCTTCATCTTTTTGACCAAGCCCTGTTAGTTTTGCTGAGGCAATTGCTGCTTGCTCGACAACTTCGAGAATTTCTTGAATTAAAGTTTGATTCACAGTTAAATTTTGATGATTTTCTAAAAGGTTATGAGTATGATCTCATAAAAAATGTCATTTTTTATGAGAATTATTCTGGTAATAAGCTTTTTTAACTCTTTACAGCTGTTACTTTATCAGGCCGTGACTTGAAATTAGGAATAAACAACTAAATATAGTATCTTTATTAAATATTTTAAAAATTAAATGACTGAGTCAAATCAAACAAATTTAGCTGGTGTTAATAGACCAATTCAAATAATTCCTTCAGTTTTACCAGCAGACTGGGCCAATATGGGGGCATGCGTGAAAGAGCTCGAGGAAGCTGGGGTAGACAGAATTCAATTTGATGTAATGGATGGTAATTTCGTGCCAAATCTAACTTTCGGCCCTGAGATGATCGCTGCATGTAGGAAATATTGTAATGTCCCTTTTGAAACTCAATTAATGGTGAGCCAATACAACTGTGAAACCATGCTTGAATCTTATGTAAACGCTACGAAAGGAGCGAATGGAGAACCAGGAGTAGTAATAGCGCATGCCGAAGCAAATATTCATTTGCATAGAGTTCTCGGAAGAATAAGAGACCTAGGAGGATCTCCCTCTGTTGCATTAAACCCTCATACTCCATTTGAAATGATTGAAAACATTATGGATATGGTTGATCATGTTTTGGTAATGACAGTTAATCCAGGGTTTGGCGGACAAGCTTATATACCAACAATGCTTAATAAAATTAGAAAAATAAGAAACTTTATTATCGAAAAAAACTTAAATGTCGATATTGAAGTTGATGGGGGCATAAAAGCAAACTGGACTATTTCACAATGTGCTGATGCTGGTGCCAATTGTTTTATTGCAGGTAGTGGAATGTTTGCTTACCCAACTTTAAAAGAGGGGTGCGATGATTTGAGAAAAGTTGCCCAAGAAGCACAAAAAGGAATAGTGCTATCAGAACCTCAATAAATAATCTAGAAGAAAAACAAATCACCCAAATATCCAGCCATAACTATGTAAACCTATTCCTAAGAAATTAACTCCTAAATAACATACTAAAACCACTAAGAAGCCTATAGTTGCTAATAATGCGGGTCTTCTTCCTTGCCAACCTTTACTTATTCTCATATGCAGATAAGCTGCATAAAACAACCATGAAATAAAGGCCCATGTTTCTTTTGGATCCCAACTCCACCATGTGCCCCATGCCTCATTAGCCCAAACTGCACCTGAAATTAAACCGAGAGTCAAAAGAACAAAACCTATTAAGATAGAACGGTAACTTAATGTATCTAATTCTTCCGAATGAGAAAATTCTAAAGGATCAACTAAATTATTTAAAGAATATTTATTTGAAACTTTGAAGCCTCCTATACCTGATGAGCTACTCCTAATTTGAAGCGATTCGTCTTTATTAAGAAAAAGAACAGAAGCTGAGAGTAAAGAGCCTATTATCAAAGCAGCATAACTAAGCATTACTACACTTACATGCATAATTAACCAACTAGATCTTAAAGCTGGAACCAGGTTTGATGACAATTTCAATTCGTCAGGCAAAACAAAGCAAGCAAAAGCAACAGTCAGCAACTCAATGGGGATAGCTATTGAGGGTATTATTGGAGATTGGTATTCCCTTTCAATCAATAGTTGTCCCATTGAAATACCCCAAGTAAGAAAATAAAGAGATTCATACAAGTTGCTAATTGGGAAATGTCCCGAAATTGACCACCTAAAAATTAATAGTAAAGTTATAAAAAAATTCACTAAAATAGTAAGTGTTCTTACAATAAAGGAAGATTTTTTTGTGAAAACGGCTACTAAGGAAATTGGTAAATTAACTAATAAAATATAAAAGACTAAAATTCCTAATACTGAAACTGGATCATATATTAAATTTTTAAAAAAAATATCTAATATCATTTCTAGAAATTCAATTCAGTTTTAACATTTAAAGACAATCAAATAATAATTTAAATCATTGTTATATGAGTAAATCGTTAATAATTAAGTTTTAATTTATTGTTGCGCAAGGATTTTAAAATTTAAAATTATCTCCCAGATAATACTTCTTGACTATTGGGTTATCAGCCAATTCACTTGATGATCCGTAAGCTAGAATTTTTCCTTCACTTAATACATATGACTTGTTTGTAATTAAAAGAGTTTCCCTAACATTATGATCTGTAATAAGAATTCCTACCCCGGAACTACTTAATTTAAGAATTAGTTTCTTTAAATCATTAACCGCTAGAGGATCAATTCCTGCGAATGGTTCGTCTAATAATAAATATTTAGGTCCTTTTCTTCCAACAGAAAGTGCCCTGGCTATTTCACATCTCCTTCTCTCTCCACCTGAAAGTTGATAACCATAATTATCTACAAACTTATTTAAATTAAATTCATTGATTAATTGTTCTCTTCTATTTCTAATTGCTGCTGGACTATAAGATGAATTCTGCAAAGCCAAATCTATATTATCCTTAACAGTGAGATCTCTAAATATACTCGCCTCCTGAGTTAAATAACCCAACCCAAGTCTTGATCTAATTGGAAGAGGTAAATTAGTTATGTTTTTACCGTTCATTAATACTTCCCCTTTATCAGGTTTTATATTCCCAACCGCAAGATTAAAAGTAGTGGTTTTACCTGCACCATTGGGGCCCATTAAACCTACAACTTCTCCTGGATTTACAGTTATGGAAACATGATTTACAATTAACCTTCTTTTAATTGAAAGGGATACATTTTTAATTTTTAGGTTCATATTTCTTTAGAGCGATAAGTTTTCTTTTTTCTCGAAAGAAGAATAAGACAAAAAAACAAGAACATAATTAAAGAGAAAGAGATATTCATATCATTAGAGAATTTTCAAAAATGGCTTATCGTTCTCATTTAAAATCTCTTTATATTGTAATTTCCACAATAAATTTTCCAAGTTTTGGCAAAAGGATTCAAGATCAATACCTAAATTAATATTTCTTCTAGTTTTTATTCTTCCTAAACCTTCACCAAGCAAAATAGTAGCACCATTCAAATTACCTTTACTTAAGTGAAATTGCGAAACGGATACTTGTAATATTCCCTGAATAACTTGTCTTTCGTCACCTTCAACAGAATTCCAAATTTCTTCAAATGCATCATGAGCCTCATACCATTTGTTGTTATTAAAAAGATTTACAGCGACAAAAAAGGGATCTTGAAAACTTTTTGTAATTTCTTCATTCATGAAATTAATTATTATTTCTTCTTCTTATTTATTTTTCTCATTCTTATTGAATCAGGTGTTACTTCTAGCATTTCGTCAGGACCAATATATTCTAGTGCTCTTTCAAGGGTAATATCAACAGGTGACTGCAAAGTATCTAGTTCTTCTGCCCCGGCAGACCTCATATTGGTCAACTGCTTAGTTTTACATATATTTAATTCAAGATCTTGGGGTCTGTTATTCTCTCCAATTATCATTCCCTTGTAAACTTTAACTCCAGGTTTAATAAAATAAACACCTCTATCTTCAGCATTCTTTAAAGCATAAAATGTGGCCACACCTTCCTCAAAAGCGACGAGAACTCCATTTCTCCTGGTTTCAAAATCTCCTGATTTAGGTTTATATTCATAAAAGGAGTGACTCATAATACCTTCACCTCTAGTTATCCGAACAAATTCACCACGAAATCCAATCAAACCTCGTGATGGCACAAGAAATTCTAATTGAGTTCTTCCATCTGAACTTGTCTGCATATTTTTCATCTCTGCCTTTCTCGATCCAAGTTTCTCTATACATGAACCAACAGACACTTCAGGTACATCTAAAACCAAAGTCTCAATTGGCTCGCATTCAACATTATCAATTTCTCTAAAAATTACCTGGGGTTGTGATATTTGAAACTCAAAGCCCTCTCTTCTCATGGTTTCAATCAAAATACCTAGATGTAATTCTCCTCTACCTGAAACTGAAAACCTATCAGGAGAATCAGTTTCTTCGACCCTTAGGGCAACATTCGTTAAAAGTTCCCTCTCCAATCTATTTTTTAATTGTCTACTGGTAACAAATTTTCCTTCTTTACCGGCAAATGGGGAATCGTTGACAACAAAGGTCATATTTAAGGTAGGTTCATCAACTTTGATTAAGGGAAGAGGATGAGGTGAATCGGGACATGCTATGGTCTCACCAATATTAACGTCATCGAAACCAGAAACAGCGACGATATCACCTGCGTATGCTTCATTTATATCAATTCTTTGTAGTCCTTCAAATCCTAAAAGTTTGCTAACTTTACCTTTAATAGTTTTTCCATTTTCTTTAATTAAACTAGCTTGCTGACCATTTTTAATAGTTCCATTATGAATTTTTCCAATTACAATTCTGCCTAAGAAATCAGAATAATCCAAAGTAGTAATTTGTAGCTGAAGTGGCTTATTTGAATCGCCTACTGGAGGTGGAACATGTCTTATAATAGCTTCAAAAAGAGGCATCATATTATCACTATTAGATTCCATCTCTTCTTTTGCGAAACCAGATAGGCCGCTCCCAAAAAGATAAGGAAAATCACACTGATCATCATCAGCTCCTAATTCTAAGAACAAATCCAGAACCTTATCAATTGCTATTTCTGGGACCACTCTTGGTCTATCAATTTTATTTACAAAAACTATAGGCCTAAGTCCTTTTTCTAATGCTTTTTTTAAAACAAATCTTGTTTGAGGCATCGGTCCCTCATTTGCATCAACAATAAGCAAACAACCATCGACCATTCCCAAAACTCGTTCGACTTCTCCTCCAAAATCCGCATGTCCAGGTGTATCAATAATATTAATTCTGGTGTCTTTGTAGTTAACTGCAGTATTTTTTGAGAGTATTGTTATTCCTCTTTCTCTTTCAAGATCATTTGAATCCATTACACATGTAGGAATAACTTCATTGTCTCTAAATATTCCTGATTGAGATAACAATGCATCCACAAGAGTTGTCTTACCATGATCTACGTGGGCAATAATGGCAACATTCCTAATTTCTTTTATTGAAGATGACATTTATAAAATTTATATAAATAGTATTTTAACTTTAATTAAGGCTAACTCAAAGAATGCTTATTGTGAGAATTTTCTCTTTAAGACTTTGAAAAACATAATCAATATACAATAATTTAATTAAAATGATTTATAAATGTCTATTTGCAGTTTCAAAAACTTTTAAAGCTTCAATTGAGCCCTCATATCTCCAATGCCAAGGTTCGTAATCTATATATTTATTATTTTTGTTGAATGATAACTTGAAGTGAAACTTAGCTGCATTCTTTTTTAACCATATAAAGGCTTCAGTATTTTCAAATTCAGTTTCAAAATCTGTTTCTCTTTGAGCAGCATCACCAATATCAATTGCAAAACCAGTACTATGTTCAGAATATCCTGGAGGTGCTGAAACTCTGGCTCTTTCTGCAGCTTCTTGTTTTCTAATGGATTTTAAAGAATAAAAGATATCGTTTTGCAAATTTATTGATCTATAACCACTTAAGAAGACCAAATATATACCATCCTTCCTCGCTTCTTCTCTCATCTTTAATAAAGAATCACGCATATCAATATGAACTGCAATATTGGGCTCAATTAAAACTAGTTTGTCCTTATGGATTTCATCATAAGGTAGATGGCCCAAAATTCTATGGTCGTGATTTTTCTCAACCTGAAAGTTAAGATAGCTAAGAGGTTCTAATTCTATATTTCTAATCAATCGCAATGAAGCGATAGAAAAAATAAGAAAAAGAAATGGAGAAAAAATTAATAATTTTTTTAGTAATAATGAATTAGATTTGCTTAAGTAAGTTCTTTTGGCGAGCGGTATATCAAATTGATTTATATCTTCGTTTTGTTCCAATATTTAGAGGGTGAATTTGGAAAACATATTTCGATATTAACTATTATTTTAAGAAATGCACTTTTATAAGCAAAAAAGATGTAGTTTTTATATACAGTATTATTTTTTTTCGTATGTTGAGGGTAGCTGTTATTGGAGGAGGTCCAAGTGGATCATGTGCTGCAGAAATACTTGCTAAAGCCGGAATAAAAACTTGGCTCTTTGAGAGAAAATTAGATAATGCAAAACCATGTGGAGGAGCTATTCCTCTTTGCATGGTAGAGGAATTTGATTTACCTGAGTCGATTATTGATCGGAAAGTAAGACATATGAGAATGATATCCCCATCAAATAGAGAGGTAGATATTAGCTTAGATAAGGTTTATGGCAAAAGTGATAATGAATTTATAGGAATGTGCAGAAGAGAAGTAATGGATTCTTTCATGAGAAACAGGGCCGCTGAACTAGGAGCTACATTAATAAATGGATTAGTTACTTCAATTGACACAGGAAATAACAACCAAGGTCCATATAAACTTGTATATTCTGATTATTCTTCTGGAGATAAAAAAGGAGAACTGAAAGAACTTACAGTTGACCTTTTAATTGGAGCAGACGGAGCCAATAGTAGAGTTGCTAAAGCTATGGACGCAGGAGATTACAAAGTAGCTATAGCGTTTCAAGAAAGAATAAAGTTACCTAAAGAAGAAATGAGTTACTATGAAGATCTTGCTGAAATGTATGTAGGAACTGACGTTTCTCCTGATTTTTATGGGTGGGTTTTTCCTAAATATGATCATGTTGCCGTAGGAACAGGTACCATGCAGAAGAATCAATTATTAATAAAGGGTCTACAGGAAGGAGTAAGGAATAGAGCAAAAAAAAGACTTGTAAATGGAGAGGTTATCAAAGTAGAGGCACATCCTATTCCTGAGCATCCCAGACCTAGAAGAGTTGTTGGAAGAATGGCTTTAGTAGGTGATGCTGCTGGTTATGTTACGAAGAGTTCTGGAGAGGGAATATATTTTGCTGCAAAGAGCGGGAGAATGTGTGCAGAAGAAATTGTTGAAGCTTCAAAGAATGGAGAAATTATACCTTCAGAAAATGATTTAAAAAATTACTTAAAAAAATGGGATAAAAAGTATGGTGCAACATATAAGGTACTAGAAATTCTACAAAATATTTTTTATAGGAACGATTCTGCTAGAGAAGCTTTTGTAGAAATGTGTGATGATATGGACGTTCAAAGACTTACTTTTGATAGTTATTTATATAAAAAAGTTGTTGCGATGAAACCAATACAGCAAATCAAACTTACGTTGCTTACTCTTGGATCTATTTTAAGAGGAAAAGCACTAGCTCCATTAAAGTACAAACCTGTTGATAGTGCAGTGAGAGAAGAGAAAGAAGTTGAAAAAATGCTTAAAAAGTATTCAATTAAAGGCGGTATTAAAGTTAAGAGTTAAAAAGCGTAAAGTCAGCAATCTTTAGAGCATAATTTCTAATTAGGCTCAATAAGTTAAGTCTATTATTTCTTATTTTTATATCTTCTGACATTACCAGAACACCCTTTTCATTATCAAACAAATCCTCAATTGTATTTATATTAATCTCGAACAAATATAGAAGTTCCAAATAATTGCAATAACCACCTGAAAAAAGTCTTTCCAATTCTCTAATAAATTCAAAAACTTTAAATTCACATTCTTTTTCAAAAAGTTTTGTGTTTACATAATCTACTGTTGAGTAAACGTCTGTGGAAAGATTACTACTATTAGCTAATTTACTTACCCTAGTAATTACCTTCTGTATTTCAACAAAAGTATCTTTATCTTTAAAATTCAAAATAGATTTAATCCTATTTTTTAGATCAACAATATTTAATATTCTTTTTTGATAAAGTTCATGAGAAGAGCAAACAGCATTTATTAATTCTTTACTTAGTGATGTCTCTTCGAGATGGCTAATAATTCTTTGAACTAAAAATTGATTTAAATCATTTAAAACTTTCTCTTTTGAAAAATCCAAATTCGGAAATACAATTTTCCAAAAATCAATAAGTTGGTTAAATAAATTATCTAAAGGCAAGTCAAGTTCATAATCCCAAATTATTTTAATCACTCCATTTAAATTTCTTCTCAAAGCGTAAGGATCAGAAGATCCACTTGGACGCTTACCAGAAATAAATATACTTATTAAAGTTTCAACCTTATCTGCGATAGAAACTATTGCACCATATTTTGTAGAGGGTAAAGCATCTTTATAAAAAGAAGGTAAATAATGTTCAGCTACAGCTAAACAAACATCTTCACTAAATCCTTCATTCTTGAGATATTTACCACCCATTATTCCTTGCAACTCCGGGAATTCGAAAACAATATCGCTACATAAGTCGTTCTTACAGTATCTGGCAGCATCTATAATTTTTTTATCATCTAAAGACTTATCATTCAAAAATATAAGAATTTTATTAGTGACTTCCTCTATTCTCTCTACTCTCTGGAAAATATTTCCAAGTCCTTTCAAATAAGAAACAGATTTAAGTTTTTCATTTCTTTCAATTGAAGAAACTTTTTTATCACTTTCTACAAAAAACTTTGCATCTGAAAACCTTGCCCTCAATACTTTCTCATTACCCTTTGTAATATTAGTATTTGATTCATCAAGACCATTTGAAATAACAAAAAAATTTGTACTAATGTGTTTTTCAGAGCTTAAATCTAGTTTTGAGAAAGTATTATTTTTTAATAAAAGAGGCACATATCTCTGATGACTTTTCATGACTGTTGAAAGAACTTCAAGAGGAAGATTAAGAAATTCCTCACTAAATTTACCAATAATTAAGTCTGGCCATTCAACTAAATCAATTAATTCATTAAGCAATACTTCAGGAAGGTCAGGCTTAAGATTTAGTGATTTAGATGCTTGATTTATAAGACTTTCAATTTTTTCTTTTCTTTCGTCTCGATTAATTAAAACTCTATTTTGTTTCAATAATTCAAAAAAATCATCGGGATGCTGAACTTCAAAAACTTCATTTATTAATCTATGACTTTTTGATTTATTACTTATTTGAATTTCTGGATCACATTCATCAAATGCGAAATCAAGAACATCATCATTGTAGATAGAGGTGATCCACCTAATAGGCCTCGAAAATTTTATGTTTCCAGCCCCCCACTTCATAAATCGAGGCCCTTGAATACTCTTCACTACTTTAGGAATAATTGAAGACAAAGAAATTCTTGTTGATTGTCCCTTCTCAATTTTCTTTCCAAAAACAAAATCGCCCTTTTCTGTATTTTTTATTTCTAGCTCGTCTACATCTATACCTAAACTATTTGCAAATCCTAAAGCGGCATGAGTAGGAGATCCATTTAAAAAGGCTGAATTCGCTTTAGGTCCTTTTCTTACTACAGTCCTATCTTCAGCATAATCCACTAAACCATCAAGAAGAAGAACTATCCTTCTTGGTGTAGAGGTAACAACAATATTGTTGTATTTGATTAACTTTTTATCCAATTCAAATTCTATTAGAGATTTAAATTGATCTAGAACAGAATGAGAAAATTGTGCTGGCAACTCTTCGGTTCCTATCTCAAGTAAATATTTAGACAAGAAAAAAATATAACTTCTATTAATATAATTTACTACCAGATAAATAAGCTTTTCGCTAATGTATAAAAAGAGATATGTTTTGGCCCGTTGATCAAGGTTGAGAAAGTAAAAAAGAAGAAAGATCCTGCCAAAGAAGAAACAGTTTGTTTGGCAAATGGATTAGAAGTATCTAAATTTGAAAATTTCAAGAAAAGTAGCCAATTTCTCAAGGAACCACTTGCAACAGAATTAATTAACGAGAGCGATCACTTTACTAATGATGCAGTCCAGTTATTGAAATTTCATGGTAGTTATCAACAAGATAATAGGGAAAATAGAAAGCCTGGCAAAAGTAAAGATTGGCAAATGATGCTTAGGTTAAGAAGTCCAGGTGGTGAAATACCAGGGAAATTATTTTTAGCATTAGATGAATTATCAAACAAACTAGGTAATGGATCACTTCGAGCAACCACAAGACAAGCCTTTCAAATGCATGGAATTAGAAAGGAGAATCTAAAAGAAGTTATTCAAACAATAATAAATTCAATGGGTTCAACATTAGCTGCATGTGGAGACATAAATAGAAACGTAATGGCCCCAGCGGCTCCATTTGATTCGCCGGAATACAATATTGCAAGAGCATTGGCTAAAAATGTTGCGGACCTTCTCACCCCATTAGCAGGACAAGGTACTTTTCTAGAGCTTTGGGCTAATGGGGATTTAGAATATACTATAAAGCCCGACAAGGATATTGAAGCCATAAGGAGACTTCAATTTAAAGACAATGTTTTTAGTGGAATAAAAGATGAGCCTCTCTATGGTTCAACTTATTTGCCGAGAAAATTCAAATGCGCTGTTACAGTACCTGGAGATAATTCTGTTGATATTCTTACGAATGACATAGGAATAGTTGCATTTACTTCAGAAGAGGGCAACTTAGAGGGGTGCAACTTCTATGTTGGAGGAGGCATGGGACGAACACATAATAATGAAGAAACTTTTGCCAGAATTGCAGATCCGCTTGGATATGTTGAGGAACAAGATATTTATGAATTAATACAAAGCATTGTGGCTATTCAAAGAGATTATGGTGATAGAAAATCAAGAAAAAATTCAAGAATGAAATACCTTCTTCATAGGAAAGGTATTAAATGGTTTAAAAAGTTACTTAAAGAAAAGTATTTCAAAAAAGAAATTAAAAAAATCAGAAAAGAACCGAATCAAGTACTTATTGATTATCTGGGTTGGCATAAACAAAACAAGACCTCTTATTTTGTAGGGTTACCTTTATTATCAGGAAGATTATCCGGAAAGAAGAAGAATACCATTACTAGTATCGTTAAAAAATATAATCTTGATTTAAGACTTACGCCTAATCAAGATATCTTACTTTGCAATATCAAAAATAAAAACAAAAGTGAAATTAAAAAAGCTCTTTCAAATATTGGATACGAAAATTTAGATGAAATTAATGAAATACAAAGACATGCCTTAGCATGTCCAGCTTTACCACTTTGTGGTCTAGCTATGACTGAGGCAGAAAGAATTTTACCTGATGTACTTAAAAGGATTGAAGAATTATTATTAGATCTAAAAATAGAAAAGACAATATTATTTAGGATGACAGGCTGTCCGAATGGATGTACAAGGCCTTACATGGCAGAATTAGCACTTGTAGGAAGTGGACAAAACAAATACCAATTATGGTTGGGGGGAAGTAAAAATCTACAGAGGCTGGCAAAACCATTCTTACAAAAAATGGAGTTGAATGATTTAGAAAAAACTCTTCACCCATTATTTGATCATTGGAAAGGCCATTCGGATTTGGATTTTGGAGATTTTATAAATTCGCAAGATGAAAGATCTATTTTGAATTTGCTAAATGAAATCCAATAGAATTCAAATTTTTCCATAAAGGGCATTTGCTTTTTTATTTTTCCAAGCCCATAATTGATCACCGTAACTAAAATGCCACCATTCATTAGGATGTTGAGCAAATCCAAATTTAGTCATAATTTCCCTTAATAAATTTCTTCTACTATTCCAAATAATTGCATCTTCATTCTTTATATTTTCATAAAAATTTGGATTTGAAGTCTCATCCATTTGATCAACATTGCTTCCCATATCAACAATATTTCCGTCTTTATCAGATAAACAAACATCTAATGCACCTCCAGTCGAATGAGGTGGGGGGAACCTAGGGTCATAAGAAGGATATGCCCAAAATTTTTCAACTTTTTTTAAAATCGATGGATAAGATTTCATGTTTTTTAAAGAAGCATCAACATCAGATTTTTCACACTCTAATAAAAATGCTCTATTAAACATAAATGCTTGGACTTCCAAAGGTCGCCAACTGTCACATATTAAAAGGTAAAAACTATTCTTTGATATCAAATAATCATTTACTTTTACTAATCTATTTACAACCTCCTCTCTTAATTTCCAAATAGAAGTTTTATCTTTATAAGGTGCTCCTAAATAAGAGTAAGGGTGCGGATCTAAAAAATTTAAGTAGCTTGGTAAAGCTATTAATTTATCTCCATTATCTTTAATTGGTATTTTATTCCAAATTTTCAATTGAAATTTGCAATTTATTTATAATTGCATATATATATATAATTACAATGATAATTTTCAATTCAAGAAATCATGAATAAATTTATTATCAGAATTATTAAATATAATATTCCTCAAAACAATATTTTCTTTTAAATCAGGATCACTACTAATAACCTTAATAGCCTCTTCACGAGCCTTTTCAATTAGAAATTTATTGTTTGGTAAATTATCCAGTACAAAATCAGGCAATCCAGATTGTCTATATCCTAAAATCTGCCCTGGGCCTCTAAGCTCTAAGTCTTTTTCGGCAATATAAAAGCCATCATTAGATTCTTGCAAAACACTTAGTCTCTTGTTTTCTAATCGATTTTTATCGGAAGTTACGAGATAACAAAAAGATTTAGTTGATCCCCTACCAACTCTCCCCCTTAATTGATGTAGCTGAGACAATCCAAATCTTTCCGAATTATAAATAATCATAATTGTGGCATTAGGCACATCAATTCCAACCTCAATTACAGTAGTGGAAACCAAAATATTAATTTCATTTTTTAAAAAAGAATTAATCACTTCATTCTTTTCTTGTGAATTTAATTTTCCATGCAATAATCCAACTTTTTTATTAAAAAAGACCTCTTCTGATAAATGTTTGAATGTTTTCTTTGCAGAACTTAAATTCATTTTTTCTGAATCTTCTATAAGTGGCAAAATCACATAAGCTTGCCTTCCCTTACTGATCTCATCTTCAACAATCATGAACAAGTTTGTTAAATCATCTTCTGAGATGATTTTTGTTGTTATTGGAACTCTCCCAGGAGGAAGCTCTGTAATTTGGCTAACATCTAAATCACCATAAATAGAAAGCGCAAGAGTTCTTGGAATTGGTGTTGCTGTCATTGATAATAAGTTAGTATTTTCTCCTTTATTAAGTAATCTATTTCTTTGAGTAACTCCAAACCTATGTTGTTCATCAATTACTACCATCCCTAAAGAATTAAAGATGACTTTATCTTCAAATAATGCATGAGTACCTACGAGGATATCAATTAATCCATTATTCAAATTCGAGAGAATTTCCTTTCTCTTTTTTTGAGGAGTATTCCCAGTAAGAAGTTCAACAGAGACTAAAAGTGGGTTCAAATACTTTAATAAATTTTTATAATGTTGTTCAGCTAATACCTCAGTTGGAACCATAAGAGCACCTTGCAGGTTTTTTTCAATGACAATTAAAAGAGATGCAATTGCAATTATAGTTTTACCGCTTCCCACATCTCCCTGAAGCAATCTAGACATTGGTTCGGGATTAGATAAATCTTTCTTAATTTCATTTAAAACATTGACTTGCGATTTTGTTAATTCATAAGGAAAAATATTAAAAAATTCTTTTAGTAAAGATTTCTTTTGAGGCAATTGTTTGGAAATTACATTTTTATTCGTCTTTCTTTTTCTAAGTAGGAACTTTATTTGCAGTAGGAACAACTCATCAAAAACCAAACGTTTTTTTGACTCAATAAGTGCCTGTTGAGTTGGTGGTAAATGAATATTAACCAAAGACTCTCCTTTAGATAATAAAGATAATGAATCAAGTTGCTTTTGGGTTAGAATTTCTGGATATTGCTTTGCATAAATTAGTACCTTTTTCATGAGTTTTATAAAACTCATATTTGATAACGCCTCAGCTAATGAATACAAGGGCAAAATTTTTCCTGAGAAATTAAAATTATCATTATTATCCTTAAGAATTTCAATTTGCGGATCTACAAAAGTTTTGCCATAATCTGTAGATTTAACCTTACCTGAAATTGCTAATTTAGTTCCAGGAGTATACAAAGATTTCTGAGATGAGAAGAAGGTATAAGATCTAAATCTTTTTCCTAAAAAAAATTTTGTAACCTTTATTGAAGAGGTTTCATCAGAAACCACAAAGTTCATTATTGATAAATTACTATTTTTAGTACTCTTATGAATATAAAATCTTTTAATATTTGCAATGCACGTATATAAATTATCAGGTCTTAAATTCATTATCTTAACTCTATTCGTATAATCTAAATATGTTCTTGGGAAATAATTAATTAGATCTTTTATATGAAAAATACCTAATTCATTAAGCTTATTTTTATGAACTTTGCCAACATTTTTTATTAATGAGATATCTGAATCAAGAGACAAACTTGCATCAATTTTATTCAAAAAAATTGTATTAGAAACCTTATTAGAACTCTCTATCTCTAAAGTTTTACCAAGTTTATAAAGACTTTTTCTTGTATCTATAATTAACCTTTTTCTTTGATTAACATCTAATTTATTATATTCATAATATTTTTTAGAAAATTCATTAAATATCCTCAAATATTCATCTGAGAGATTTAGGTTGTCTATTCTTGTCAATGATTCATGCAAATAATCATTAAAATATTTTTTTCTTCCTAGAGTATTAATAAATTTGTTTTCCGTTTCAATAGTTAAAGACTTCTGAAGAGGTCTTATCAAATCTTTAATTAATTTATTATTGTTACTGATACTAGTCACATCTGAAAAAAGAGTTATTTTTTCAACGTATCTTATTCAAAGTTATTTCTTTTTGCCTCCAGTATGTCTCTTTCTTAATCAAACGCTGAAATTGATTTTTTAGCTCATTTATTTTATTCCTTTGAATAGAAAGATTTAAATTTTTAAACTCTAACTCAACAGTAGATAAATTAAAGAAAGTAACGCTTGGCAGATTATAGATATTTGAAGATGTCTGATTTAAGTTGAATTCAAAATTAATAACAAAAGGATGTGGATGTTTTATCATCAATTTTTTGCCTACTAAGTACTCAAAGGAATCTTTAGATAACATCTTTTTTATTAGATTGGCATTAAACAATTCTTGGTTAATCTTGTATGAAATATTCAATAGTAAATTTTCCAATGACTTGTCTATTAAATCAAAAATTATAAGATTCTTGTTTTTGGGTGAAATATCCATTTGATTGATATTGTCTTTTTCTGAATATTTAGTTTTTTCAACCTTAACTTCCTCTATTAATTCAAGTAGAGAGGAAATAAATTGCTTTTCTAATCCTATATTTTCAATAATATTGTTATCAGATAAATAATTATTTTGGACATTATTATCTAGATCAAGTGATACGAATTTTTCATAATTATAAGCTTGATAATATTCAGAGGTATTAGAAATATCTTTATTAATCTGAAACTGAATAGGTTCTTCGAATTGAAAAAAATCTTCATATTGAAATTTTTCTTTTTGGTCCTCCTTTCTTTCTGTTGAACTTCCTAAACTATTCAAATTAAATTCCTTTTTTATGTTTTTTTCAATTTTAGTTATTTTTAATTGTTCAACTGTAAATAGAGGCAAATTCGTATAAATGAGTTTACTTATTTTTTTTTCAAAGAGACAAGAAAATTCATTTGCATTTAAGAAATTATCTTTAATTGATAGATAACTAAATAATTCGTTAAGACCTTTTTCTACTGAGATATAAAGTATACCTCTTAAGAGATTAAGATAAAGTTCATATTCCCTATAGATATTATGAATTAATCTGCTTTTTTGTACTTCTGCTCTCTCTAATTGAGAATTGATTTTATCTATATGTTCGTAATTATTGAAATTATTCAAGTAACTATTTTGATTTCATTGATGCGACCTCTTCAGCGAAGTCCATCTGATTTTTTTCGATACCTTCACCCAATGTATATCTTGTAAAGCGTCTTACTTTGATATTTTCTCCTATTTTTGCAGCTGCTTGTTTAACGAGATCCTCAACAGTAAGAGAACTATCTTTAATATAAGGTTGTGAAAGCAAAACCAGCTCATTAAGTCTTTTCGCTATTCTCCCTTCAACTATTTTTTCTTTAATTTGATCTGGTTTACCTGATAAATCATCTCTCCCCATTTCAATCTGCTTTTCTTTCTCCACAACATCTTCTGGTATTTCATCAATTGAGACATACTCAACATTTGGGCAAGCTGCTACCTGCATTGAGACATCCTTCAACAGAGATTGAAATATATCACCTCTAGCAACAAAATCAGTTTCACAATTTAATTCTAGTAGAACCCCTACTCTTGATCCCGTATGAATATAACTACCAATTGAACCTTCAGCGGCAACTCTTCCCGATTTCTTTTCAGCACTAGCTATGCCTTTCTTTCTTAACCATTCCAAAGCTTTATCGACATTTCCATCAGTTTCGTTAAGTGCTTTTTTGCAATCCATCATTCCTGCACCAGTCTTATCTCTAAGATCTTTTACAAGTTTTGCTGTAATGTTTCCCATTTGAAATAATAAAAAATAGTAATTAGTTAAGTCTTAAATTGGAATTTAATTTCTTCTGTCAGCATTAGAGCCCTTTCTGCCCTCATTTATGGCATCTGCGAGTCTTCCTAAAATAAGTTGAACAGATCTAACTGCATCATCGTTACATGGAATTGGAACTTCACACAAATCTGGATCACAGTTTGTATCTAACATTGATACTAGTGAGATATCTAATTTCCTAGCTTCTAGTACTGCATTAGATTCTCTTCTCTGATCAACCAAAACCACTACGTCTGGTAATCTTCTCATTCCCTTAAGTCCGCCTAAGTATTTTTGTAATCTTTCAAGTTCTCTCCTTAAAACTGCAGCTTCTTTTTTAGGCCTCATTGCTATTGAACCACTACTTTCCATTCTTTCTAGATCCTTCAATCTTTCAATCCTAGCTTTCATAGTTGTCCAATTAGTCAACATACCTCCAAGCCATCTTTGATTTACATATGCAGCTCCGCATCTAATAGCTTCCTGAGCTACTACATCTGATGCTTGTTTTTTTGTGCCGACAAATAAGAAACGTTTGCCACTTTTTGCTGCGTTTCTGGTCCATTTATATGCATTGTTCATACACAATGCTGTTTTTACAAGATCAATTATATGAACTCCATTTCTCGCGCAATATATATACTTAGACATCTTGGGATTCCAACGTCTGGTTTGATGCCCAAAATGAGCACCAGCTTCCATCATTTCAGATAGTGATACAACAGCCATAATTTAAAAGGGGTTTCGGGTTAGCCTCCATCTGACGGGGAATTTATATTAATAAATCACCCGAAACTGTCAGATGTGTGGGTTTAATTTTTATAATTCTAGCAAGTGATGTGTATTTCTAAAAGTTTTTTATCTTGATTTGGTTAACTGTTTAATGTAAATCATATTTAGAGGGATCCTAAGTATCTCAAGTGCAAGTCTATTTCTTCTTACATTTACTAGAAATCTTAAGAAAGGAAGGATTCTATTAACACTGATTAGTCCTCCCAAACAAAGAATTTGCCAAAGCAAATTATGAAGAGGAGTTAATTGAATCATAAATCTAACCCTTAAATTTGGATGTTTCTTATAAAACACTAAAGCCATTTTTGCCCTTTCTTTTTCTTGAGCTATTAATGATTCTATTTGTTCGCAATTAAATGGTGGATGCCAATGAAAACCTACTGCATTTGGACATTTAATTAATTTTGTCCCAATTTTTTTTAATCTTTCCCCAAGCTCTAAATCCTCCCAACCGTAAAGACTAAAAGAAGTATCAAATAAGCCGACGCTTAAAATCAATTCTTTTGATATCGCAACATTCCCAGTAGCAAAGTAAGCAAAAGAAGTATCAATTATTTTATGTTTTTCACTCTGAGGATTTAGAAAATTAGAAGTATTGACCACCGAGCCATAGGTAAAACATTTTTTATCATTTTTTTCCCAAGAGGCAAGTAATTTTTCTACGTGACAAGTTATAAAATCGTCTAAAACAATAAGATCACTATCAATAAATATAATTACTTCATATTTTGATTTAATTACCCCAAGATTTCTTCCCAGAGCAGGTCCTCCATGTTCTTGTTGATATAGAACCACGTGTGGGAGTTTTGCTTTATTATCATTTATCCATGAACTCGTTCCATCAGTAGATCCATCATCAACTACTATTACTTCATAATTACTGATTTTTGTATTTAATTTTTGATTCTCAAGTGCAACGAGACATTTCTCTAATATAGGTTTTCTGTTGTAAGTCGGTATAACAATACTTACATTCATGATCACGCTTTAAATATGAATAATAAATAAGACTTCAAGAAGATAAAAATAAAAGATATTTCCTAATCAGCTGCACCGCCATTATTTGCTGTACCTGTAACGTTTCCACCATCAGGTCTACCATCAGTTCTTAATTTCCTTTTTTTGAACTTTCTAGCATATGCACGATTACGTTCCTGCTTTTCTTTTTTTAGATTCCTTCTCTTAGACATGAAATTTTTAGCTTTTACTTATATTAGCTCACTATGAGCACTATATATTTTACCATCTTCCATATTTAATATCCTATCCGCCATATCAGAAATTCTTGGATCGTGAGTCACCATAAGTACAGAACAATTTTGCTCTTTTGCTAGTTTTCTTAAAAGGGTTACTATTTCTCTGCCTGTGACGCTATCTAAAGCAGAAGTAGGCTCATCAGCTAGCAAAAGTTTTGGATTGGCCGATAAAGCTCGAGCAATTGCTACTCTCTGTTTCTGCCCACCAGATAAGTCATTGGGTAACTTTTTATGATGCTCTTCTAATCCAACTGCTGACAACCAATTTCGTGATATTTCGCGTCTTTGCAAATAAGTTAAACCTTTTATTAAATCGGCGCCCATTTGAACATTTTGTTCAGCTGTTAAACATCTCAGAAGATTATGACCTTGAAAAATCATGCCAATACTTCTCCTAAGAATCTGACGAGTTTTTCTTGATGCTCCATTTAACTGATTATTTAAAACAGTTAAATCTCCACTTTGACAGGTTCTCAAAGCACCAATTAAGGTTAAAAGAGTCGTTTTACCGCATCCAGAAGGTCCTTTTAAAAGAACCAACTCTCCTTTATCAATATTCAAATTAACATCATTAAGAACTTGTTTTTTATTTTCATTTTTTCCATAAAAGTGACTTAAATTATTTATTGAGACTGTTTTTAAGTTTTTAATATTTTTTTTTAATTTATTACCTTTAACCATTTTAATTAAATTATCAGAAAATTTCTGCAGGATCGGCATCAACTAACTTACGCATAGCAATACCAGCGGACCCCATACACATTACTAAAACTAGTACAAAAATTAAAATCGTTTTATCTGTATCCATTATTATTGGGAGTTTAGTAGAACTTCTTATAACTGAGTAAAGTATTTGACCTGAGAAATAAGCAGGTAAATAACCAAACAATGCCAACAAAAATCCCTCTCTAGCTACGACAAAGAAAAGAGACTTAAGTCTATACCCCATTGCCAATAAGGTGGCGTATTCTGGGAGGTGGTCTGTAACGTCACTATATAGAATTTGATAAACGACCACACAACCTACAACAAAACCCATCAAAGCTCCCAAACTAAATATAAAACCAATCGCAGTACTATTTTTCCAATAATTCTTCTCAAATTCTATAAATTGATTTTTTGTGAGAATACGAACATCATTTGGGAGCGAGTTATTTAAAATTTTTGAAATAAATTCAGGGTCAGAACCTTTTCTAAGCTTTACTAAACCAATTTCTATACTTCCAGGAGGATTTGCGGGGAAAAGTCTTAAGAAAGTTTCTCTGCTAGTTATCAAGTTACCGTCAGCACCGAAAGACGGTCCTAACTCAACAAGGCCTTCAACAATTACTCTTTTTCCAGCAACTTCTGTTTCAACTTTTTTATCGGATAAAAACCATTCTTCAATTGGTCCAAATTCGGGTCTAGAAAGTTTGTCAAAGAGTACTCTTGATGGATTTCTTAATTTATAAGCTTTGTTTGAGAATCCTTCATCTAAGAGAAGTGAATCTGAGGGATTAAAACCTAAAGCAAGTATAGATCTAGTTTTAAGATTTTCGGGATTTCTCCAAAGTAGATAATTGAGATTGACAGGGGCTGTTTTTTCAACTTCTTCTAAAGCAAGAGTTTGAATCAACCTTCTTTTTGGGAATCCGCTCATGCTAATAGAACTTTTCGATCTGGGACTTATTAAAATTAGATCAGCATCTAAAAGTTTATGAATAGTTACGCTCGTATCAAATAAACCATCTCTGAAACCTAATTGCATAAACATCAAAATTCCTGCAAAACATATACCTGCAATAGCAACTCCCAACCTTAATGGTTGCCTTGTTAATAGCAACCAAGCTAATGGTATTTTTCTGAATTTAAAAAGAGAAAAATTCATTAAGGGATAAATTTTGCAATCACTTTCATCCCCGTGTAATTTTTCACAATTTCTATAGATTCTTTATCTAACTTTACGAGTACCTCGATAATACGCGAATCAGCATCCCCTGTTGGATCAGTTGATAAAACTCTTCGTTGTTTTACTTGAGGACTGATTCTAATTACCTTGCCTTTGAGTTTTTTTTGGAAACCGCCATTCTCACTACTCAATTCAACATTTTGAGAAATAAAGACTCTATCGATATCAGATTCATAAACCTCTATTAAAGCTTCCATCTTTTGACTTGAACCAATATCCAAGATTCCTTCATTTGTAGGCCTCTCACCAACTCGCGTATTTATCTCAAGTATAAAACCATCAATTGGGCTCCTTAACTTTGAATTAAAAAGATCTATCTCGATATTTTTTTTATCTCCGATATGATTTATTTTTTGTTTTTGCAACTTTAATAACTCGTCTTTTCTCTGCGACAACTGAACAAAAGAATATGCATCATTACTCAAAGCCAACTCATACCTTTCTATTTGATTTTTCTTTAAGGAAATTTCATCGTTAATATTATCAATTAGTTTTTCGTTCCTCTCAAGATCAGCAATTAATTTCTTTCTGTTTTCGAAGATTGCAAGAATATCATCTTTTTTTACAAAATCTCCTACATTTACTAAAATTTCAATTATTCGAGGAGAAGATCCAAACTGACTTATCGGAGCAGCCAATTGCCTGACCTCTCCCGAAGGGGAGAGTTGACCAAGTGCTGCAACAGCTGTAATAGGCGGAATAAAATCTGCAGTTGTTGCCTCTTTTAGTTCGGAATTTGATTTATTATTACCAGAGCAGGAAACAATTCCAAGAGTCAATGGGCCAAGTAATAAATAAAAAATTAAAATTTTAAGTGTATTTAAATGCATTAAAAATCAAATAAAACAGTTTTTATATAGTTATTAACCCATTTTTCATCAAAATATTTTAAAAGAACCATGCTAGTCTTTTCATTTTTCATTTGTTGCAGGCAATAATTCTTTTGATAATCAATTCTCTCTTGAATAATTTCCTCCTTGAATTCAGTTTTAGCTTGCTTACTTAATTTGACCAATATAGAAAGGTATTCATTAACAACCTTGCAAAAAGCATTTTGTTCAGATTTATTTTTTAAAGAAGCAAAAAATACATTTTTTGAAAAAATCTTCCCCCAGTTAGGTATCTCTCTAACAGAGGTAAAAGAACTTTTATCAACTTCAGCTAATAATTTTTCATATTTTTTACTTTGATTTTGAGATGCCGGCGATAAATCAACAATGGCAGCAGAAACAATATCATTTATTTTTACTAAGTCCATTCCAAAGATTGGAATGTCAAACTTTGGATCAGGGAAAAAAACGCAATGTAAAATTCTAAGATTTTTCGAAAATTCTGCCACTTCAATATGTAATTTCCTAAATCCTTTTGCTTTATGAAATTCGTTTTCTATATAAAGTTCTCTACCCTTTTCGTTAGATATTATGTTAGTAAGGTTAGGATCAACTTCTATACATTTAAGATTCTCAAGCATTGATCTATGCTCTCTAATATTTTGTAACAAGTCCAAAATAAGAGGGTCTATTAATTTAGTTTTAGTTAAAGATTCAGACAACAAGATTAAAAAGGAACAGAATAGAGGTTAAAGAACAAATTTAAATGAATGTAGGAGAGATTAACTACTACACCCATTCAAGCAAAACCAAATGCGTATTTGTGGATAATAATGAATTGCCGCTTATTAGCATTGATATTTGGTGCAAAGCAGGTTCTTCATTTGAGGAAGCCGATAAAAATGGCACTGCTCATTTCCTAGAACATATGCTTTTTAAAGGCTCTAATAAAATAATGCCAGGTGAATTTGATCATAAAATTGAATCACTAGGAGGATTAAGCAATGCTTCAACAGGTTATGATGATGTTCATTACCATGTCCTTATTCCACCAGTTAACTTTAGAGAATCACTTGCTCTTTTGACAAATATTGTTGTTTCTCCAAATTTCAATTCTGATGAATTTATTAAAGAAAAAGGGGTAGTTATTGATGAAATAAAGCAACAAAATGATCAACCTGAAGAAAAATTATTTAATTACTTCTTAAAAAGGGTTTGGCTTAGTTCGAATTATGCGAATTCGATACTGGGAACTGAAGAAAGTATTAAAAAACTAGAGATAAATGACCTTGAGGAATTTCATACCAAACATTACACTGCTGAAAAGATTTGCATTGCAATTGCAGGCAATCTCTCAAAAGATATTTATAAAATTTTTAAAGAGAGTGATTTATCTGGGATAAATAAAAGTCCAATTTATAAGAAACAAAATTTCATAAATCAAACAAATAAAACCTCCTTAAAAATTAGAAATGGTAGAGAAGTAATTAACTTTGATAATTTAGAGTTTTCAAGAATATATATGGCTTGGTTTATTCCAAACTTAAGTAATCAAAAAAATATTATTGGATTAGAAATATTAGCATCAATACTCTCTGTAGGAAGAAATAGCAGATTAGTAAGAAGTTTAAAAGAAAATAATAATCTTGTTGAATCAGTATATGTAGATGTAAATGCAGGCGAATTAGGTGGATTATTCATCTTGGAAGCAAGTTGTGAAAAAAAAGATATTTATTTAGTAGAAAAACAAATCAATAAAATAATAGATGAAATCTCAGAATCTCGAATTATAACTTCAGATGAAATTAAAAAAGCTATTAATATTGTAAAAAGTAACTATGTTTTTAATTTAGAGACATCAACACAGCTTTCTTCATTCTTTGGTAATGAACTTCTTTGGGGGAGGAAATCTTCTATCAACAAGTTAGAAAGTAACTTAAGATATTGGAATGATTTGGATAATTTCAAAGAGATAACGCAATACATACAAGGAGAAAAATTTACTCTAATTGCATCACCAAATAAATGTTAAAAAGATATTTTTTAAACCATAAAAAAAGAAACTTTTCAATTGCTTCAATTTGGATTAAAGGAGGAAGTGATATGGATAGTATTAGCAAAAAAGGTATAAACAAGATTCTTTGTTCATTACTTATACGGGGGTGTGAAGGATTTGATAATTTAGACCTTTCGGAATATATAGCTTCCTACGGTGCAGAATTAAATCACGAAGTATTTGAAGATGGTATTTCGATAAGTATTAAATCCCTAAATGAACATTTCAACAAATTACTACCTCTATTAGATTTAATAATTAATAAGCCAATTCTCTCGAATATTGAATTCCAAAAAGTAAAGAAAACCTCTATTGATTTGATAAAAAAAGATAGAGAGAATCCTTTCAATATTTGTTTTGATAAATGGAGAAAAATTGTTTATTCAAGTCATCCTTATGCTTTTAATACAATTGGCAATGCAAATGATGTATCAAAAATTACCTATAAAGACGTTTTATTTGAGTTTAAAAATTTTAAAAGGAGAGAGAAGTATCTCATCTCAAATAATTTGGAAATAAATGGAGAAAATTTAAAAACATCGAATCAAGAAATTCAAGAAGAAAAATCAGTTACTAGAAATTTTGATTTAGATCCTTTGAATAGATTTGATTACTTTAATAATGATTCAAACCAAACAATCTTAATGATAGGCAATCAAACTTGTTCTCGAAGAAGTAGCGAATACTTATCACTTAAAGTTTTGGAGTCATATTTATCTTATGGAATGAGTGGAGCTTTATTTAAACTATTTAGGGAAAGAAATGGCATTACTTATGATCTAGGTGTTTTTAATCCTATTAGAATTGGAAATGCGCCATTTTTAGTGTATTTATCAGTATCCAATAAAAATGCCCTTTTTGCCTTTGAACTTTTATCATCTCTATGGAAAGATTTACTCATTAAGCCTTTAATTGATGCTGAAATATTTTTAGCTAAAGAAAAATTAAAAGGTTCTTTCCTTCTTAGCAATCAATCATTAGATGAAGTTTTGGAGCGAAAGATACAATTAATTAGCTATGGAATAGCACCTATTTCGGAAATCGATTTACATTCAAAGATTGAAGAAATATCTTCTTTAGATATTCTCAAATTGACTAATAAGTATTTTTCGAAACCTTTTTTGAGCATTTCTGGCAATGAAAAAATATGTTTAGAGATTTCTAGTAGATGGCAGAAAAACTTTTAATTTATATTTTCTCAATCTTATTAATATCTATTAAAAAGGAACCTCTTCTAAACTTTATTTCAACAGTATCAAGAGATTTTATAGATAGGATTTCCCCTATTTCATCAATAGCGACTAAATCAGGTGGTCTTAGCATTGGCATATTATCTGAAGTCTTTAGGTAGGAAAGTGGCGCAATCAACTTGACCTTATCATTGATATCAAATTTCATCAAAAAATTAGAAACAGTCTAGAGTAATATAAGCACAAAGTTAGAGAAAATATCAACGAAATGGATTGTTACATTCTAGAATCAACGAATTAACTTCTAACAAATTAATGAATCAAAAATTTAAAACATTAATTTTATGGGCCTTACCTATACTTTTAGTAATCGCACTTTCTTACCAATTTTTATCCTCAAGTAATGTTGATTCACTCAAATCAAATGGAACAACCATTGCACCAAGAAATTCAGCAGTAGCAAGAGTAAGTTATGGAAGATTCTTAGATTACATTAATTCAGGAAGAGTTACTTCAGTTGATATTTACGAAGGTGGTAGAAATGCCGTTATAGAGACAATAGATTCGGATTTAGATAATAAAGTTCAAAGATTAAGAGTAGATCTTCCCGGCTTAACTCCGGAACTTATAAACATTTTAAAAAATGAGGGGATTAGTTTTGATGTACATCCTGTAAAAACTGCTCCACCCGCTTTAGGTATTTTAGGTAATTTACTTTTCCCAGCTATTTTGATTGGAGGTTTAATTTTGTTAGCCAGAAGATCAAATGGAATGCCTGGAGGTCCTGGGCAAGCAATGCAATTTGGTAAGACAAAGGCAAGATTTGCAATGGAAGCTGAAACAGGAGTTGTTTTTGACGATGTAGCAGGTGTTAATGAAGCCAAACAGGATTTACAAGAAGTTGTAACTTTTCTGAAAAAACCTGAAAAATTCACCTCTGTCGGAGCACGGATCCCTAAAGGGGTTTTATTGGTAGGTCCTCCTGGAACTGGTAAAACTCTCTTGGCAAAAGCAATCGCTGGAGAAGCAGGTGTACCATTTTTTTCATTATCAGGTTCTGAATTCGTAGAAATGTTTGTTGGTGTAGGTGCGAGTAGAGTAAGAGATCTTTTTAAAAGGGCTAAAGAAAATAGTCCTTGTCTAATTTTCATAGATGAGATTGATGCTGTTGGAAGGCAAAGAGGCGCTGGAATAGGAGGAGGTAATGATGAAAGAGAACAAACTCTCAACCAATTACTTACTGAAATGGATGGATTTGAAGGGAATAGTGGCATAATAATAATTGCAGCGACAAACAGACCTGATGTTTTAGATTCAGCTCTAATGAGACCAGGCAGATTTGACAGGCAAGTAACCGTAGACGCGCCAGATATCAAAGGAAGATTATCAATTCTTGAAGTACATGCGAGAAATAAGAAGCTTCGAGAAGATTTAACTCTTGAAAGTATTGCAAGAAGAACACCAGGTTTTACGGGAGCAGATTTAGCAAATTTACTAAATGAGGCTGCAATCCTAACTGCCAGGAGAAGAAAAGATTCTATTAGTATTTCAGAAATCGATGATTCTGTAGATAGGATTGTTGCTGGAATGGAGGGTTCACCGTTAACTGACGGGAGAAGTAAAAGATTAATTGCTTATCATGAAGTTGGGCATGCTCTTATTGGCTCACTAGTTAAAGCTCATGATCCTGTTCAGAAAGTGACCGTTATTCCAAGAGGTCAAGCAAAAGGATTAACATGGTTTACTCCAGATGATGAACAAACCCTTGTAAGCAGAGCCCAACTAAAGGCCAGAATAATGGGCGCATTAGGTGGAAGAGCTGCTGAAGATGTTGTTTTTGGAAAAGGCGAAATTACGACAGGTGCAGGTGGAGATTTCCAACAAGTTGCTTCTATGGCACGTCAAATGGTGACTAGATTTGGAATGAGCAATTTAGGCCCTATAGCTTTAGAAGGTGGGAATCAAGAAGTTTTTGTTGGTAGAGATTTAATGACTAGAAGTGAAATTTCTGATTCAATCTCCAAACAAATAGACGAAAGTGTAAGATTTATGGTCAAGGAATGTTACAAAGAAACCTATTCCATAGTCAGCAAAAATAGAGAAGCTATGGATAAAATTGTAGACCTACTAATAGAGAAGGAAACATTAGATGGTGAAGAATTTGTAAGTATTCTTTCTAAATTCACTACTATTCCAAAGAAAGAAAGAACACCTCAATTATTAAGTTAGAACTTAACAGGTTTTTTATCTAAGACTAGATCTATTAATCCATACTCAACAGCCTCTTTGGGAGACATATAAAAGTCTCTATCAGTATCTTCTTTAATAGTTTCATAATCTCTACCAGTTCTCTCTGATAATTCAGTATTAAGACGTTCCTTTAAAAACAAAATTTCATCTGCTTGAATTCTTATGTCACTGGCTTGTCCCCTAGCCCCTCCAAGTGGTTGATGAATCATTATTCTTGAATGTCTAAGGCTGCTTCTTTTACCTTTTGTACCTGCAGCCAACAAAAAAGCACCCATACTAGCTGCCAAACCTACACAAACTGTATGAATGTCCGGCTTAACATGTTGCATTGTGTCAAAGATACCTAAGCCATCGTAAACAGATCCTCCTGGAGAATTTATATACATATATATATCTTTCTCAGGGTCCTCTGCTTCGAGGAATAATAATTGAGCAACAATTCTATTAGCTGTTTCACTAGTGACTTGTTCTCCCAAAAAGATTATTCTCTCTCTTAATAATCTGGAATAAATATCAAATACTCTTTCACTACCACCAGACTCTTCTAAAACTAAAGGGATCATAATAATATTTATCTGTTTATTAGATACTAACGATATAGAGTCAACATACGCTAACCTTATTAAGGTTTACATATAAAAAATTGAAAGAAAAATTGACTGTTTCAGATAGCAAAAAATTATTCCATGAACTATTCCCTTACGTAATTCCAGGTTTATATAAAAGAATAGTTGATGAAATGCTTGTCGAACTAAATCTTTTAAATCATCAAAATGAATTTACACAAGATTATCTCTTTTGTGTTGGCATTACCGAAACATTCAAAGAATTAACGAAAGGATACAAACCTGAGAAACATTTAGACCTTCTTTTTGAATCTTTATGCAGTTCTACAAATTTCAAAGCCCAGGAAATTCAGGAAATCTCTCAAAAATCCCAAAAGGAATTTAAGGATAAGTTATCAAATGATATATTGAAATTATTAAAAGAAAAAAGCAATTCCAAACTTTATCCCTCTAGGATATTAAACCTAGCAGTTTATATTTTGATTTCAAAATCCAAAGATTTTAGCGATAAAAATGAATCTGAAATTAATAAAATGATTACTGATATTTTTGAGGAATTAAACTTATCTTCAAATAAAGCAGAGAAAGATATTGGAATTTACAAAAGCACTATTTCAAAAATGGAACAAGCAAAAGAATTAATGGAAGAACTTAGAATAAAAGATAAGAAAAAAGACGATAAAAAATAATAGTTATTTTTTTAATCTCTTTTTATCTTTCCAAGAGATATAAGATATATAAATAACAGCAAATGTTATAAATATGAGTAAAACAAATGATGTAACTATAAGAAATTTATTTAAATAGATTTCAGAAGTTAAAAATGAAATCATATATCAATAGAACCATCACCATTTCTTCCCCAAACAACCATAGCAATTGAAAAAGTGAAGATGGCAGCTAATGCAGCCCATCCAATTTGAAAGATCATTATTATTTAAATTATTTATTTAAATATAACAGAACTTCCAAATTTTTTAATCATTTCTAAGCTAAAGTTAATTTTAATTTCTCAGAAACAAAAATTTGTAAATAGAATAAATAAAAAAAATTGGGTAGATTAGTCTTAAATCATAGTACAAATATTGAAGGCCTAATTCCAATACTGCAAAAATTAGCTTTGAATACAGATATCAAGACAGTAACTCCTGCTGTCATATCACGTGTAAGAGGAAGATCTTCTAATTTGATAATAAGATTATCAGTAAAAACTATTAACGGATACAAAGCGATAGCAAGAAAGGGTAAAACAGCTCAAGAAGTTTTTATCTCAACAGACTTAAGTAAAAATGAATTAAAAAAGATTATAGATATTTACAATACTAATAAGTAGTTTAATAATAGAAAATTAAAGAGGAAATCAATGAAATTAGCATTAAATTTATCTTTATTTTTATTTGCTTTATTCATATTAGGGGATAAATCATTCTCACTTACTAAAAACCAAATAAAAAATATTTGTCGAAAGGAGAGAAGCGAAACAAATTGTATAAAAAATTTGGAAGAGAAAAAATCTAATCTACAAAAAGGATATTTAATTGAAATACCTGTAATACCTTATAAAAGATAATTTAAATTAGGATTTAAATCTCAAATTCTGATTCAAAAAGATTGAAAGCATTTTCATAGTTTGTGAGAAATTCTTCTGAATAATTACTAAATCCTTTTTGTTCATAATCATCTTTTAATTCGTCGTAAAAGTTCACAACTCTATTAAAAGCGCTGATATATTCTTTTTGTATATCTTCATCATCGATATCATAAATTTTCGCCAAAACTAATTCTACATTTTTTTTTGATGAATATATTTTCCTCTCAAAATCTTTATTTAACTTCCTTCTTTTTTTTGCCATATAAAAGAATTTTTTAATACAGATTAACAATACTCAAATTCATAGATAAATTAAATCAAAACTTATAAAATAAAAATATAGTTTTCAAATCAAAATAAAACCTCTATATTCCAAAAAATTATTCGATGATATGAATGCAAAAGGCACTAGTAATCGCAAAGAGGCTAAAAACCAAAATTATGACGCTAAGAAAATGAATACTCCTGGAAACTCAAGGAAAAAGAAAGATAAAGATCTTCCATGGTGGGTAGAATTGTTATTTGTACAAATAGGATTGCCAGATAGATTATTAATAAAAATATTAAAAATCAAAAAAAAAGGTAAAGAATTGATTAAAAATGATAAAAAATCATTAATAACATTTTTGTTCGTAATTACTACATTTACATATTTTTATCCAGTTATTAAACATGCAAAAAACAAATTAGATTGTGAAGCGATTGCTAAAAATTATATTATTAAAAATAAAAATATAATCGGAGCTAATAAGAGGGAATTAAAGATGTTATCTACAAATTTTTGTTATGGTGGAGAAGAAATCTATGAAATAGAAAATTTTAAAAATTAAATTAAATAATATATATTAATAACCCTAAAACATTATGATTATAACTTTAATAAAATTAAATCTTTAATCCTATGACTGATATAAGGGAAAAAAAAGATAACGTAAAAATGCATTTAAGGGATTTAAGGCAAAACTTGAAGAAAATGCATTTAGAAGTTACAGAAGAATTAATATTACCGCAGCCAGATGATGTAAAAAAATTAATAAATAAAATGGATCAACTATTAAAATTAATAGAATCAAAATAAACTATACTTTAAATAAAT
>QCNH01000003.1 GCA_003213275.1 Prochlorococcus sp. AG-424-M03
CTTGCGATGGAATTTAATAAGTATATTAATGAGCATCCAAACAGTATTGACCTTATAAGATGCGAAAAATGAAAAAAGATGTCAATTTATTTAAAAAGAATAATCTATTTAAACACTTAAAAATTTGTCAATAACTGACTGACTTAACTCATTAGTATTACCACTCGCGACAATACCACCGCGTTGCATGGCATAATATCTATCTGCTTGCCTCACAAAATGTAAGTGTTGTTCAACTAATAAAACTCCAATACCTTTATTTCTAATTATCTGATTGATGGCATTTTCAATATCTAAAACTATATTGGGCTGAATACCTTCAGTTGGTTCATCAAGTAATAGTAGTTTAGGTTTACCCAGTAATGCTCTTGCAATAGCAAGCTGCTGTTGTTGTCCTCCACTAAGGTCTCCTCCTTTTCTTTGAAGAAAATCTTTTAGGATTGGAAACAAATCATAAATAAATGGGTCTATTTTACTGTTCTTAGATAATCCACCTGGCAGAGACTCCATTCCTAACATTAGGTTCTCTTCAACTGATAAGTAAGGAATAATTTCTCTACCTTGAGGAACATAAGCCATTCCTTTTCTAGCCCTCAGATGAGGTGCCTTTCTATTAATATTTTCTCCAATCAAAAAAATATCGCCTTTTTTCTGCTTTAGCAAACCGATAAGTGATTTCAATAATGTTGTTTTGCCAACTCCATTTCTTCCTATTAAACAAACCATTTCTCCTGATTTAACATTTAAATCTACATCTCTTAGAATATGACTTTCGCCATAATAAGTATTTAATGATTTGATTTCTAGTAAATTTTCCATTTTAATCCTCAGGTCTTCCTAAATAAACGTCAATAACTTTTTTGTCCTTTTGTATGGTTTCCATTGTCCCCTCACATAATACTGTTCCTTGATTTAATACTGAAACATTACTATCAAGTCTTCTAATAAATTCCATATCGTGGTCTATTACAACAACAGTATTCTCTCCCGATAATGATTTTAATAGATCAGCAGTAAGATCAGTCTCTTCATCTGTTAAACCAGCAACAGGTTCATCTACCAACATTAAATCTGGCTTTTGTCCTACTAACATGGCTATTTCTAGCCATTGTTTTTGGCCATGAGATAAAGACCCTGCTTTTGAATTTTCTTTTTGGCCTAAATTCACAATATTCATAAGATGATCAATCTCTTCAATCTGCTTATCTTGAATATTTTTATTTATTAGGTTTAGGGGACTTTTTGGAGTTGATACTGATAATTCAAGATTTTCTTTGACTGTTAGATTTTCAAAGATTCTTGGACTTTGAAATTTTCTTCCTACTCCAAGTCTCGCTATCTTATGCTCTTTTCTTCCTACTAATGATTTCCCTTTGAAAATTACTTCTCCTTTTGTGGGTTTAACTTTTCCTGTTATTACATCAAGAAATGTTGTTTTGCCAGCACCATTGGGTCCTATTACAGCTCTTAATTCTCCTTTTTTTAATTTTAAATTAAGTTTGTTAAGAGCTAAAAATCCTTCAAAACTTACAGTTATATCGATTAAATTGAGTAGGTCTTTATTATTCATGATTTTGCTCCTTATTATTAATTTCTAAGCTTGGATAAGTTTCAATTTTTCTTTTTAAACCAAATCTCTGAAGAATATTTCTAGGACCATCTCCTTGGATCCATCCTAAAACACCTTCTGGCAGTGCTGTAACTACTAAAATAAATAAGCCTCCCTGAATAAACATCCAGCTAGCAGGTAGAGCTTCACTTACAAGACTTTTTGCATAGTTTATGAAAACTGCTCCTAGTATTGCTCCTAATAAAGTTCCTCTACCTCCAACTGCAACCCAGATAACCATTTCTATAGAAAATGGAACAGTCATAAATTGAGGTGATACTATTCCGGACTGAACAGTATATAAAGCTCCCGAAATTCCAGCTAGTCCACCAGCGATAGAAAATATTATTGTCTTAAATATTACTGGATTGTAACCTGTAAACCTAACTCTTGGTTCATCATCTCTTATTCCTATAAGAATGTTGCCAAATCGTCCTTTAACTACCCACTTTGCAAAAAACCATGCCGCTATTACTAGTATTGATGTTAACCAAAAGAATAGTCTCTGTATTGATTCGGAACCTACCATCTGACCAAATAGTAGGGTGACGTCTGTTTTTAATCCATTTGTTCCGTTTATAAGTTTTTGTTGCCCATTAAAAAAATTAAAGAATACAAGAAGAGAAGCTTGAGTAAGTATAGAAAAATATACCCCTTTGATTCTATTCCTGAAAACAAGAAATCCAATTAAACCTGCAATTAATGCAGGAATAATCCAGATAGCGAAAAATGTGAAATATGGAGATTTAAATGGTTCCCAGAAAAAAGGTAATTTTTCTACACCATATAAAGCAAAAAATTCAGGAATATTATTTGGAAATTCAGAAGAACTGTTGATTTGCAAATACATTGCTGCACAATATCCACCTAGTGCAAAAAATATACCTTGTCCAAGACTTAATAAACCTGTATATCCCCAGATAAGATCAACGCCAAGAGCAACTATGGACAATGATAAGTATCTACCAAGTAGATTTAGTCTAAATACAGGAAGTAGTGTTGGTGCTGCAATAATTAAGGCTATTAATATTATCCAGAATGATAATACTATTTTTTTATCAAATTTAATTTTATTTTGGGACATTAGTTTTCAACCATCCTTCCTTTTTGAGGGAATAAGCCTGTAGGTTTAAATTGTAAAAAAATAACTATTAATGCAAATATCATTACTCTTGCCATACTTGTTGTTGCAAAAAAATTAATTGTGTTTGAGATAGGTAAAGGCATATCTGGCCATATTGATAAGAGCCTTCCAGCTCCAATTAAATCTGTCATTATTCCTATTCCAAAGGAAGCAAGTACTGTTCCTAATAAGTTCCCTACTCCTCCGAGTACTACAACCATAAAACAACCAACTATATAATTTCCTCCAACATTTGGTCCTACAGAACCTAAAAGTGATACTGCTACCCCGGCAACTCCTGCCAAGCCTGATCCTATGCCAAAGGTAATAATATCTACTTTTTCTGTCGATATACCAAGGCACTCACTCATTTGTCGGTTCTGTGTAACTGCTCTAATACGCATCCCCCAAGCACTTTGATTAAGAAATAATGTAATTGCTATTACAGAGATTAGTGTAATTATAATTATCATTAATCTTGTTTTAGGAAATGCAGTTCCAATAATTTCTACTTGACCCCTCATCCATGACGGTGCTGTTACATCAACATTACGAGCACTTGCTCTACTAAGTTTGCTTACAGAGGATGAGATTATGCTACCGCTCATGACCCCAGTTAAAGCTGCAAATATCCATGAACTAAATTTAAAATATTTGAAATTTATTGATTCTTTTATTTTTAAAGAGAATGTTGTTGGTAAAAACAAACCAATTATCAGACTTATAACCAAACCTGTTCCATAAGCTAAAGGCACACTTCTAACAAATTGTTGAAGGATTAAGCTTACGCCCCAAGTGGCGAGAAGTGTTTCTAGTGGACTTCCATAAAGCTTTCTTATTATAGTTTTTTCTAAGAGAATACCTACTACTCCACTGACAATAAAAGATAAAAAAATTGAAACTATAATGTATGAATTATAGAAGGGCTTTAATATAGGTAATTTGAAAATTAATTGTGTAACGTATGTTGTGTAAGCTCCCAGCATCATAAGTTCTCCATGGGCAAGATTTATTACACCCATAAGCCCAAAAACAATTGCAAGACCTAATGCAGCAACAAGTAGTACGGATCCGATCGCTACACCATTAAAAAGACTATCTAGAAGTAACTCCAATTTAAAAAAATAAATATTAGATTATATAAAATAAAAGGAGGTTAATACCTCCTTTTATTTTGAAGTGTAAGTTTTAGTTAAATTAAAGCTTATACTTTTCTCCTTTTGAAGGATCTGTCCAATCGCATGCAAATCCTTTAGAACTTGGATGTTTTTGGTTCCATGCTTGAGGGAGAACAACTCCTGTCTCTTCAAGAATTGTAAAGCCACCTTCTGCATTAATCTGTCCAATTCTTACTGTTTGAGATAAGTGGTGATTAGGCATGACTTCGACAGGTCCTTGTGGAGCATCAAACTTTTGACCAACCAATGCTTCCCTAACTGCATTGTCGTCGAATGTTCCTGCATCTTCAACTGCCTGTTTCCATAGGTAAACCATGTTATAAGCTGATTCTTGAGGGTCAGCTACAACACGATCTGCTCCCCATCTTTTTTTGAAATTTTTAGCAAATTTCTTAGATGCAGGAGTATCAATTGACATCATATAGTTCCAAGCACCGTAGTGACCTTCAAGGAACTCAGGACCAATTGTACTGATCTCTTCTTCAGCAATAGAATAGTTCATTACGTAGTAACCACTTGAAGGAGTTATTCCCGCGTCTTGAATCTGTTTGAAGAATGCAACGTTTTGGTCACCATTAAGTGTATTGATTATAATTCCACCTTCTGGTAAAGCTTTTTTGATTTTTGAGATAATTGGAGCAACTTCAGTATTACCTAATGGGAGGTAATCTTCTCCAACAACTTTACCTCCTAACTGTTTTACCTGAGCTTTTGTAATTGTGTTTGAGGTTCTTGGGAAAACATAATCTGATCCTACAAGGAAGAAATCTCCACCAGCTGCTGGAGAACGCTTATACATAAAATCTGTAGCAGGTTCTGACTGTTGGTTTGGTGTCGCTCCTGTGTAGAAAATGTTGTTAGAACATTCCTGAGCTTCATATTGAATTGGATAGTAAAGGAAAGCATCCTTTGATTCGTAGACTGGTAACATTGCTTTTCTACTTGCAGATGTCCAACCACCA
The DNA here is from genome assembly GCA_003213275.1 of Prochlorococcus sp. AG-424-M03. Classification (GTDB taxonomy): domain Bacteria; phylum Cyanobacteriota; class Cyanobacteriia; order PCC-6307; family Cyanobiaceae; genus Prochlorococcus_A. Next base: position 4,873 of record QCNH01000003.1, read on the forward strand.
AATACGACAGGAACACCATCTTGGTCTATAAGTTTTTTAGATTTTTCAGCAAAAGTAGGCCAGTCAGATGCGCCATCTTCAACTATGTACTCAATTTTGTAGCTTTTACCACCAACTTCTACACCACCGGCAGCATTAATCTCTTCAATAGCCATTTTTTCTGTATCAACAAGAGTTGATTCAGAGATTGCCATTGTTCCAGATAACGAATGCAAAATACCAACGGTTACAGTGTCATCGAAACTTCCGGAGGTTCCTCCACCACCACATGAAGTTGCGGTAACAGCCAGTGAGGCAGTAGCTAATCCTGCCAGAATACGCCTTGAAATTCTCATGAATTCTTTTAATTAGGTAATAGACCCTCATTAAAGGGATAAAGTAAAAGTTATTAACGAGTGGGGATTCCTTTTGTATCAGTGGTAACTTTTTGTTGAATCCAATATATAACAAATAATTATTTTTCTAGTTTCAATTGTTGGGTATTTGTGATTTTAAAAATTGAGTTATTTCTTCAACTCCTTTCCCAGTACTTAGGTTGGTAAAAAACCAAGGTTTCCCTTTTCTCATGAATTCCGTATCACTTTTCATAATATTTAAATTTGCACCAACCATATCTGCTAGGTCAATTTTGTTTATTAATAATAAATCTGACCTTGTTATCCCTGGTCCACCTTTTCTAGGAATTTTGTCTCCAGCAGATACATCAATCACATATATTGATAAATCTACAAGTTCTGGACTAAAACTAGATGCTAAATTATCGCCTCCACTTTCTACAAAAACAAAATCTAAAGGTTTATATTTATTTTCTAAATCTAAAACTGCATTTTTATTTAAGGAACAATCCTCTCTTATCGCTGTATGAGGACAACCTCCTGTTTCTACACCAATAATCCTTCCTTCCTCTAAAACTTTTTTCTTTATAAGAAAGTTTGCATCTTCTTTAGTGTAGATATCATTTGTGACAACTGCTATTTCATAATTTTCTTTCAGGCTTAAGCATAGAGTCTCTACTAATGCAGTTTTTCCTGAACCTACAGGCCCAGCAACTCCTACTCTCAATTTACTACTCATAAATTAATTTCTAAAAAGTTTTGTATAAAGGTCATTATGCTGTTGTTGTGCCATAGCTAAACCTACATTGCCAAAATATATGTCATCAATTTGTTTGTCTATAATTTCTTTAGAAACTTTTGAAATTATTGCTAATAAATCTTTCTGAATTAATTGTGCTTTTGTTGAACCCATAGGAATAATCCTTAATGCTGCACTTAGTTGGTTTGCACTCCAAGCGTAGAAAAAATTTTCTACCATTTCTAACTTCTTAATCTCAAAACAATAACAAGCCCAACTCCACGCTAATGGCCAGGAGTTTTTTTTATTTTTTTCATATAAATATTTAAATCCAAATTCTTTGGTTAAATTAAAGAGAGATTTCGCCATTTGATTTTGTTGTTCTCTCATTTCGAGAGAGTCCTTTGATGAGAGTATCCACTTATCCAAACTCAATAGCTTTTGCAAGTTACTTTTTAAATTTTTGGATTCGTTTATCTCATTGAAAATATCAAAAAAATCGAGTAAGAGTTTTGCATCTAGTCTGATCTGGCCAATTTTTAGTTCAGTTAAGATTAATTCTTTTACCGAATTTGAGTCATTTAAATTTTTATTATGAAGATAACTCTCCATTCCCTCTGAATAACAAAATCCTCCAACTGGTAAATTAGGGCTTATTAATAAATATTTTAATAAGTGACTTTTACTCATGATTATGGGCGCCTTTTGCAGGAAAAAATTTTTTCTTGGTATTTACGATATCAACATTAAAATTTTTTAGCATATTTTCAATTACGTAATCACTTTTTGTTAGAAGAATATCTTCTTTAATTTCTACTTCTACGTGTCTATTTCCTAGATGATATGCAGTTTTAATAAGTTCAATTTTAGAATTTGAACTTATTTCAATTAGATTTTCAGTTTTGGCAATTATCTCTACATAAAAATTGGACTCATTAGTTGAAAGAATATCTCCATCATTTAATTTGCGCTTTCTAGGTAATTGTAAAATTATTTCTTGATCACAATCAGTTAATCTTTTACCTCTTATGATTCTTCTTTCATCTGAACTTAAGGTAAGTTTTAAAAAAGAACCTAATGGAGGTTTTTCCTTAATCCAATCAGTTACAACAATTTGTTTATTCATTTTCATAATCAAGATTTTTGGTTACTTTAATTTAGTAATTAAAGAAAACAATATATGATTAAAACTTCATGGGAAGGTAATTGTTTCATAAATTTCTTTAATAATAAAGAAAGTATAGGAAATGTTGATAAAACAATATTTAAATCTAAATCAACTTCTCCCTATAAGTTATTAAAGTCTACTCATGATCAGGAGGGAAGATGCATTTTACCAGTTCTTCATACTGCAGGGGGTTTGGTTGGAGGAGATTTGCTTAAGTTTGAAGTAAATCTTGAAAAAGACTCTAAGGTTTTGTTGACAACTTCTTCAGCTCAGAAAGTATATGGATCAGTAGGTAGATCTAAAATTAATCCAAAAGGAATTTTTTCAAAACAAAAAAATCTTATAAACATTCTTGATAATTCTCATTTGGAATATTTACCCCAAGAAACAATTATCTTTGCTAATGGTTTATATGATCAAAAGTTTAATGTTTCTATTTCAGAAACTTCAAGTTTTTTATTTACCGATTTAATAAGACTTGGAAGATCTTCTTCTGGAGAATCTATAGAAAGTGGAGTTTTTAGGTCCAAATTAGAAATTATGAGAAATAATGATATATATGATGATTGGGAATATGTTGATCAAATTGAATTATCTAAATCAAGTTTTGTTGCCAAGTCAGGTATGGATTGCATGCCCGTTTTTGGATCCTTAATTTGGATTTGCCAAAAAGATTTTTCCAAATCAAAAATAAATAATTTAGTGGGATATATAAAAAATATTTTCAATGAAAGTGATAATCATTTATCAATTGGGATTCTTGAAAATGGTATCTCTGTAAGATTCTTAGGAAGTTCTTCTCAAGATGCGAGGAAATGTTTTTTTTGTATTTGGAAACAAATTAGGTCTGTTGGTGGATTTTGTGAGCCAAAATATCAGGGTGTATGGCCTTTACAAGATTCTATGAATTATTAATTATGTTCAGAAAGAACATTTTTTAATAATTTATAGATTAGTTTTTTATTATGCATCTTTCACCTCAAGAAAAGGATAAATTGTTGATTTTTTCGGCTGCCCTCTTAGCTGAAAGAAGACTTAATCGAGGTCTAAAGCTTAATTATCCTGAAACAATTGCTTTTTTGAGTTTTCAAGTTCTTGAAGGAGCTAGAGATGGAAAAAGTGTAAGTCAATTAATGTCAGATGGAACTACCTGGCTTTCAAAATCACAAGTTATGGATGGCATTCCTGAAATGGTTGATGAAGTTCAGATAGAAGCGGTTTTTCCTGATGGGACTAAATTAGTTACTATTCACAATCCAATTAATTAGTTATGAGTAATTTAATTCCTGGCGAAATAATTCCTGAACAAGGTGATATCGAATTAAATCTTGGTAAGGAAGTTATACAAGTAAAAGTTTCTAATTTTGGAGATAGACCTGTGCAAGTTGGATCTCATTATCATTTTTTTGAAGCTAATAAGGCCTTAATTTTTGATCGAGAAATAACATTTGGTATGCGTCTTAATATTCCTGCAGGAACAGCAATTAGATTTGAACCTGGAGATACAACTGATGTCAAATTAGTTCCATATAAAGGTTTAAGAATTGCAAATGGTTTTAATTCATTAGTTAACGGTTCTTTAGATACTTAAAATTATGTCCTATAAAATTGACAGAAATACTTATGCTCAAACCTACGGACCAACTACCGGGGATAGAGTAAGACTTGCTGATACTGAACTTTTTATAGAAGTAGAAAAGGATTTTACTACTTACGGAGATGAAGTTAAATTCGGAGGAGGTAAAGTTATTCGAGATGGGATGGGACAGTCCCAAGTAACAAGAGGCGATGGAGCTGTCGATACAGTAATAACTAATGCTTTGATCGTAGATTGTTGCGGAATAATTAAGGCTGATGTAGGAATAAAAGATGGAATTATTATTGAAATCGGTAAGGCTGGTAATCCTGATATCCAGGATAAAGTCGATATTGTTATTGGTGCCTCAACAGAAGTAATAGCTGGAGAAGGCAATATTCTTACTGCAGGTTCAATAGATACCCATATTCACTTTATTTGTCCCCAACAAATTGAGACAGCACTAGCTTCAGGAATTACAACCATGTTGGGAGGAGGAACTGGTCCTGCAACTGGTACAAATGCCACTACCTGTACTCCGGGTTCTTTTCATATTTCACGAATGCTTCAATCTGCAGAAGCATTTCCCATGAATTTAGGTTTTTTTGGAAAAGGAAATTCAACCAACGAGAGAAATCTTATTGATCAGGTTGAAGCTGGTGCATGTGGATTGAAGCTTCATGAGGATTGGGGAACGACTCCTTCTACAATAAATTCTTGTCTTAATGTCGCAGATAAGTTTGATGTTCAAGTATGTATTCATACTGATACTTTGAATGAAGCCGGCTTTGTTGAAGATACCATCAACGCTATTGCAGGAAGAACTATTCATACCTTTCATACCGAAGGAGCTGGTGGAGGTCATGCTCCAGACATTATTAAAATTTGTGGAGAAAAAAATGTTCTTCCAAGTAGTACTAATCCAACAAGACCCTATACGAGGAACACATTAGAAGAACATCTTGACATGTTAATGGTTTGTCATCATTTAGATTCTAAAATTCCAGAAGATATTGCATTTGCTGAATCAAGGATCAGAAGAGAGACTATTGCTGCTGAGGATATCTTGCATGATATGGGTGCCTTTTCAATTATTGCTAGTGATTCTCAGGCTATGGGAAGAGTTGGTGAAGTAATTACAAGAACTTTTCAAACAGCTCATAAAATGAAAGTGCAAAGAGGTCCTCTATCGCAGGATTCAGATAGAAATGATAATTACAGAGTCAAGAGATATATTTCTAAAGTCACAATTAATCCTGCAATAGCTCATGGTATTGATAAATATGTTGGATCTATAGAAAAGGGTAAAATTGCGGATTTGGTATTGTGGAAACCATCCTTTTTTGCTGTAAAGCCTGAATTAGTTATTAAAGGAGGATCTATAGTTTGGTCCCAAATGGGTGATGCAAACGCTTCAATTCCTACTCCAGGTCCTGTTCATGGTCGACCTATGTTTGCAAGTTTCGGCCGATCTCTAATAAAGAGTTCATTCACTTTTTTAAGTAAAAATTCAATTGATCAAAATATTCCAAATAAATTAGGATTACAAAAGAATTGTATTCCTGTAGAAAATACAAGAAATATCAATAAATTAAACTTAAAATTCAATTCTAAACTGCCAAATATTTCTGTTGACCCTCAAACTTACGAAGTTTTTTCTGATGGGGAACTTCTTACTTGTGAACCACTTGATGAGGTCCCGATGGCTCAGAGGTACTTTTTACTTTAAAAGTTTTTAATTAATTCTTTTTCTGTTGTCTGTATATCTTGTGACCCAGCAATTGCCAAATCTTCTTGCAGTTTGTTCTCACATGACAGAACTCTTGACCAACTTGGTAACTGCTGTGTAGTAGGGCAAGCTAGGTAATCTTCTGTAGCAGGTCTCAATAGTTTAGCGAATTTTTGTACTGATAGCTCTTCTTCGTGCCTATCATATGGAAGTTGATTAACTGCTGAATCTAGTCCAAATTGTTTTACCCGATCTTCTCCAACTCTTTTGTAAAGAACTTCTAAAGTTGCTAGTTGAGTGCTAGTTAAGGTTTCTGCTTGATGCTCCATAAGACCTCTTAAAACACTTGAAAGTATTTCAGTACACATTTTTTGCAATCCTTCTCTAGAAGAATTACCAATGTTTTTATGCTTGTGATCAAATAAACCTAAGTCTACTTGGGCTATTTTGGAAGTTCTTACGTTTCTATAAACCTCAGATAATAAACCTATTTCTAAACCCCAGTCACAGGGTATTCTTAAATTCATAGCAAGGTCTTTAGTGAAAGCAAACTCACCTGCTAATGGATATCTAAATGATTGTAGATATTGTAAAAAAGGACCTTTCCCAACTAACTGTTCAAGACTTGCCAATAGAGGACCCACAAATAATCTTGTGGCTCTACCTTGTAATTGGTTTGTTTCTAAAGATAACCTGCTGTAGAAAGCTTTTACATAAGATATTCCATATGATTCATCTAGAAGAGGAAGTATCATTCTTGAAGGATACAAAGGACTAAAAGTTCTTATATCAGCATCAAAAAGAGCAACAACATCTGATTTTCTAGTGGCAACTCCTATTCCCTGCCAGACAGCCCATCCTTTGCCTGGCGTTCCTAAAAGTTCCAACCCATTTTTTTCTTGGTTTTTTAACAGCTCTATTACAGATGGGGAATTAGTCCATTGAACATGAACTGGAAATGGCATTGAGTCGAAAAAGGATTTTGCTGCTTTAACTTGCTCAGCAGTCTTTGCTGAAAGAGCAATAACTAATTCATTTAACCCTGTAAGGTTTTTTAAAACTTCTTTTATATCTTTTAATGCTGGACGTTCAAACTCTTCATATAAACAAGGAATTAAAATACTCGTTGATCTTTTTTTAAGACTTTTGTTTAATTCTTTAATTAGATCGTTAGTTACACCGTATTCATGTATTGTTGTGATTAACCCTTGTTGAAAGTCCATTTTCTAATTGATGTGCAGAATAGTGTTAATACTTCGATAATTTTTTCAAAGTGAAGCAAATTGATTCAGAGAAAAAATTAGATAGATTAAAACTTTATAAATTGTTGAAAACAATTTATTCAAATAATACTACAGAAGAAATTAATTTTATTTCAAACCAATTATTACAGATTTTAGATAATTTCTCAGAGAAATCTGCTTATGAAGAAATAACTGACAAAGAAAAGTGGAATGAATCTCATTCGGTTTTAATAACTTATGCAGATAGTATTTATAAAAATGGGGAGCCTACATTAGTTACTCTTCGAGACTTGTTAAGTAAACATTTTGGCAGTCTTTCTAAAGTTGTACACATTCTTCCTTTCCTAAAATCAACAAGCGATGGTGGGTTTGCTGTATCAAGTTATGATTCCCTAGAAGAAAAATTTGGTGGTTGGGATGATCTCAAAAGTATTTCTAAAAATCATATTTTGATGGCTGATTTAGTATTAAATCATGTTTCATCATCTCACCCATGGGTTCAGCAATTTATTAAATCCCAAAAACCAGGAATTTTAAATGTTTTTTCACCAAAAGAAAATCTTGATTGGTCAAATGTAGTTAGGCCAAGAAGTTCCTCCTTGTTTTCTCTAATAAATACTGAAGATGGTCCCAAACAAGTTTGGACAACCTTTGGTCCAGATCAAATTGATTTGAATTGGCATAATCCAAAAATGACTCTTGAGTTTCTTAACTTAATTATTACTTATTTATCTAATGGGATTAAATGGTTTAGGCTTGATGCTGTGGGTTTTATTTGGAAGGAATCAGGAACTACATGCTTACATTTGCCTAAAGCACATTCAATTGTAAAAATTTTAAGAGTTCTATTAAATAATCTTCTTGACGATGGAGTTTTAATAACAGAAACAAACGTTCCCCAGAAGGAAAATTTATCTTATCTTATTCCAGAGGATGAAGCCCATATGGCATATAATTTCCCATTGCCACCTCTTCTCTTGGAGGCAATTATTACTTCGAGAGCAGATATTCTAAACTCATGGATTTTTGATTGGCCTATATTACCCGACGATACTACTCTCTTTAATTTTACTGCATCACATGATGGTGTTGGGTTAAGAGCTCTTGAAGGTCTAATGAATGAAGAGAGGATTAAAGATTTATTAATTAATTGTGAAAAAAGAGGGGGTCTAGTAAGTCATAGACGTTTATCAAATGGTGAAGACAAACCTTATGAATTGAATATTAGTTGGTGGAGCGCAATGGAAGATTCAAGTAGAGATTCTAATCTATTCCAGTTTGAGAGATTTATCTTGACTCAGTTATTAGTAATGGCACTTAAAGGTGTTCCTGCCTTTTATTTGCCAGCATTACTTGCTTCAGAAAATGATATTAGAAGTTTTTCTATGACAGGTCAAAGAAGAGATCTCAATAGAGAAAAATTTAAATTAGAGAATCTTTTAGCTGTTTTAAATAATCCTGAATCTAATGCCAATAAAAACTTAAAATATCTTCGTAATGCTATGGGTGTTAGGTCACAATTAGTGCAATTTCACCCTTGTTCTGAAATGAAATGTTTGTCTAAGGGTAGAAGCGATATAGTAGTAATCAAAAGATGCAAAGGTCCAGATTCTATTTTTGCAATCCATAATATGACAGCAAATAAAATTAATTATCAATTGAATGATAAAGATCTACCAAACATCATTGATAATGAATTTAATATGCGAGATTTTTTATCATCCAATAAATACAATTGGAAAAATATTAGTCTTGATCCTTTTCAAGTTATTTGGCTTGGCGCTTTATAAAATGATTGAAAATTCTTCTCTTTGGGTTGTTAGTGATGTAGATGGTACTTTAATGGATCACTCATATGATTTAACGCCTGCAAAAGAAACTATAAAAAAACTACAAAAATTATCAATACCTGTAATTCTTTGTACAAGCAAGACAGCATCTGAAGTTAAAGTTATTAGGAATGATCTTAATTTAACTGATCCTTATATCGTTGAAAATGGTGCAGCAATATATGGTGAATCTCTTGAAAAGTTTAATGGGGAAATTATTCTTGGTAAAAAATATAAATTACTTGAAGAAATCTTAAATCATATTTCTAATGAAATTGATTATGAACTTATTCCACTTAATAATCTCACTGATCAAGAAGCAACTGATTTAACAGGCTTAAAAGGTAATTCATTGAATTTAATGCGTGATAGACATTGGAGTATGCCTTTTTTAAATCCACCCAGCTTTTTAGAAGAGAAAATTAATATTTGTTGTAAAAAGTTTGATGTAGATATTTTTAAAGGAAATAGAATGAGTCACTTATTATCTACAGATTCTAATAAAGGTAAAGCAATAAATACTCTTAAAAAATATTCAAATATTAAAAATATTCAAATTATAGGTTTGGGTGATTCTCCAAATGATTTACCTTTACTTTTAAACTCAGATATTAAAGTTGTTATACCTGGAAAAGATGGCCCTAACTTAAATTTACTAAATCAATTAAAAGATTTGGAATTTATATTAGCTTCTGAACCTAACGGATATGGTTGGAAAAATGAAATCAATAAATTAATAAGTAAGTTAGAACTAATTTAGGAAAGTGAACGATTTAGATATTAATTTTCCACTTGATAAATTTGAAAAATTAATTATTGATATTGGTTGGGAATCCCTCGATGATTGGTACAATTTTTGGAATAATAGAAAAAATATTTTTTCAATTGATCAATATTGGCATAATAATGTAAATGATGATTGGATTTGGGGTTTAGCTTTACCTCTTTTATCTCAGGCTTATAAATTTAAAAATAATTCTTCTGACAGAAAAATAATCGGTATCTCGGCACTCCCTGGGACAGGTAAAACAACTTTAGGAAAATGGCTTGAAGCCATGTCGGAAAAATTAAATTTCAAAATTTCTGTTATTTCAATTGATGATTTTTATCTACCTTCAGATGAAATGAAATTAGCAATTATGAATAATCCTTGGAATGTCTCTAGAGGTTTCCCTGGTAGTCATTCTGTAAAATTAATGCATGAAAAATTATTAAATTGGAAAATAAATGGAGAATTAAATGTACCTGTTTTCGATAAATCTTTAAGAAATGGTTTAGGAGATAGATCTCATTGGAGATCAGATACTCCTGATATATTAATAATCGAGGGATGGTTTTTGGGAATAGAACCTTTCTTAAATGTTGTTAATTATCAAGATATAAATTTAGCAGAGTTGAGTCCTCTTGAATCTTCTTATAGATGTATCATTCAAAATAATCTAAAAAAATATTTAGATGTCTGGAATTTAATAAACAATATTTGGCACTTAAAGCCATTGAAGTTTGAATACATGAATATTTGGAAGAGAAATCAAGAAAAAGAAATGTTTTTACAGAAAGGAAAAGCACTTCAAGATGAAAAATTACTTAATTTTTTGAGAATGCTAAATGTTTCTATTCCTCATAAAAGTTTTGATGTTATAAATTCTTATGCCTTGTTTTTAATAGATCAAGAAAGAAATCTCATTGAGGCTAAATTAAATTTCTAATATTTTTTAAATTTGTTTATTTTCAGTAATTTTTTATACTTTTTTTGTAGCTTTAAATGGTGTTTAATTGAATATATTTTTGGTTTAGTGATGGTTGAGTTTTCTTACAAAAATGAAGGATGTAGGATGGTTGTATTGAGATGTATTGGTCCATCAAATTTTTTTTTAGAGAGAGTTTTATTCCCAACTGACATTCTTACTTTTATGGCCCCAAACGATTCAAGAGTTGAAATCTGGGGAAATGAATTATATGGTCCTAAGTTGGAAGAGAGGATAAGAATTTCTGCTGATAATGAAGATTCGACCTTAGTGGCTTAGAAGAGAAAATCTTTAATTGTCTTCGAGTCAAAATTTTTTACAATTAACTATTTTTTATTGATATTATCAAACTAGTTTTATTTTTAAATTTGTATTATTTTTCTTCATTTGCTATGGGAGGTTTTCTTCCTTCAGCAGCAATTGCTAGAGTTTTAATTTTAATTGGTTTAGGAGCTTACTTTTATCTTGGTATCAAAGGGCCTATAGATTATTAAAGCTTATTTTAATGAACAATTTGTTTTTTAATTTTTTATAAACTTATTAATTATTTTATTTAACTATGGATTTAACAACAATTTTATATATATTAAGCTTACCATTTGTGTTATTAACGATTTACTTTGGTACAAAAAATGATTTTTACGAGAGTGAAAATTATAAAGGAGATGGTTGTGCTCACGATGTTAAAAGATAATTTTAACTTCAATCACCAGTAAATACACAAGTCCATCTACTGTCAAATTGCCAAACAGGTTTATATATATCATTTGTAATTTTTTCACCTGCCTTATTACATGTATCCAAGTCTTTCATAGGAATAGAATATAATGATGGACTTGTTATCCCACTTACCTCAGGCCTACCGCCTGGCCCTTGTCTATACGTTCCAATTATTAGCCAATAATCAGCTTTTACAGAATCTGAAAAGAATAAGGAAATAAGAAAAAAGAGTATTAAAAGAGATTTTTTTTTCATTCATCTATATTAGCTTTTACTTATTATATGTAAATTGCTTTTCCTAAATTGCTATTAATTAATTATGTCATTTAAAATTTTTTGGAATATTTAAGGTTTATTTTATATGGCTTAATTCAAGGTCTCACAGAATTTATACCTGTAAGTAGTACAGCCCATATAAAAGTTATATCCCAATTTTTTGGGATTGAAGATCCTGGCCCCTCATTGTCTGCAATTATTCATTTTGGAAGTGTTTTGGCTCTAGTTTGTTACTTTAAGAATGATATTTTTAATTTAAGAAGGCAATATTCAAAAAAGTTTTTTGATTATTTAATGCATAAAAGTTTATTTAGGTCAATTTTGATTGGAACTATACCAATTATGTTTTTTGGTGGGATTATAAAACTATTTATTCCTTATTTTTTTGATAATATTCTACGTTCAAATTTATCCATAGCATTAATTTCTTTCCTTATGGCTATTTTTATGTACATTGCTGACTGTTCCAAAAAAGGTTCAATAAATTTAAAAAATCATAACTATTCAGATTCTTTTCTTATAGGTCTTTCTCAAGTCTTTGCAATTATACCCGGGGTCTCACGATCTGGTGTTACTATTTCCACCGCACTAGTATCAGGTTGGGAAAGAGGCGATGCTGCCAGATTTTCTTTTCTTTTAGGCATTCCTGCTATTTCTCTTGCCGCTATTGTTGAGTTCATTTCATCTTTTAATAAATTTAACTCATTTAGTTTTTTTTCAATAATTATTTGTCTTACTACAACATTTATATCTTCACTATTTGCTATCGATTTTCTCTTAAAGTATTTTTCATCAAATGGTTTGAAATTATTTATTATTTATCGCGTTATATTTGGTGTTGTAATTCTTCTGCATATATGATTCTTTTAAAATATTTTTTTCAAATATGGTAAGGTTTAAAAAAAGTTTTTTATGAATATTTTTATATCATTCCAGCTAGGTGAAGTTGAGGTTTCAAATCTTACAGTAGTAGTATTGGCATTTTTTTCATCTTTTACATTCATAGCTGTGGGAATAAGTTCATTTAAATTATACAAATCCCTTATTAATGATGAAGATAAGTAATCGGAACGGCGGGATTTGAACCCACGACCCCCACTACCCCAAAGTGGTGCGCTACCAAACTGCGCTACGCCCCGTATTAGTACTATAAAGATAAGATTGATTTAAATGTTATTCCTTATAGGTTTGTTATCAGATCTCAATACACACTTTTCTACTTCCCAATTAAAGTTATCCCAAATATGATCATTTAATTTGTAATTACTGCCAGCAAAAGCTTCTAACTTGACTTTTGTAGGAGAAGCAGAACAATATTGCCTGCTTCCTTCTAAAGCAAGATATTGTTGATGATACTGTTCTGCATAAAAATAGGTATCAATCTTTTTAATTTCTGTTTCAATTAAACCAAAATTTTTTTTATATAATTCTTTTTGGTATTGATCTTTACTAGCTAAAATTATTCTTTTATTATTTTCATTCTTATAATATATAGCAGACCTATATTGAGTTCCTATATCATTACCTTGTCTATTTTTTTGTGTAGGGTCATGGCATTCCCAAAACATTTTTAATAAATCACTAATATCTATTTTATTTTTATCCCAAACAACTCTTACAACCTCGGAATGACCTGTTAATCCAGAACATACTTCATAATAAGTTGGGTTGCTTGACTCTCCACCAGCATACCCAACTGAAGTTGTAATAACTCCTGGAAGTTTCCAGAAACATTTTTCAGCCCCCCAGAAACAACCACAACCAAATATTATTTCATCTTCATTAAGATGAGGTTCTTTTTTTATATCTGTTTTTAATATTCTATGAATTGAATTAGAACTATTATTAGTAATTAATTTTTCATTATTCATAATTTTTTTTAGAAATTCAAACATAATTTTAATTTTTATATAATAGATGAAGAAATTTTTTAGCTTTTAACAATGTTAGTGGCTAATTCTCTTTCCCAAAGTTTTTTATATAAACCTTTTTGTTTTACTAAATCTATATGATTACCTTCTTGTACTATTTTCCCTTTATCCATTACTAAAACCCTGTCACATGTAGCAGCCACAGATAATTGGTGACTGATCATTAAAATTGTTTTATTAGTTCGGTATCGCATCTCATCTATTATTTTTGAGGCTGTTTTGTTGTCTACGCTTGCTAAAGCATCATCAAGCACGACAATAGGAGAATTTATAAGTAATGCCCTTCCAAGTGCTGTCCTTTGCCTTTGACCACCACTTAGTGTAATGCCTCTTTCTCCAACAATAGTTTTAAACTTTTGAGGGAAATTCTTAATATCATCTTTCAATCCAGCTTTTTTAGCACTTTCTTTGATTAGCTTCTTAGAAGCTTTTGGTTCGCCAAAACTTAGGTTTTCTGAAATCGTGGAAGTAAATAAAAATGCTTCTTGCGGAACGACTGCAATATTTTTTCTAAGATCATTTAGTTTAATACTTTTTAAATCAATTTCATCTAAAAATAATTGACCGTCGGGTATTTCAATAGTCCTTCCAAGAGACTTTGCTAGTGTTGTTTTGCCACAACCTACAGGGCCAACAATGGCAATAAGTTCTCCTGGATGAATTTTGAAATTAAGACCATTTAATGAATTAAATTTCGATCCTGGATATTTTATAGTTAAGTCTTTAGCCTCTAACAAACCTCTTATCTTTCTCTTTAAAAATTTGGTGTTCTCCCCATCTACAATATTTGGATTGTTTTGAAAGATTTCTTCAACACGATCTAAACTTACTTGACCGAGTTGAAAAGTATTCAATGTAAAACCCAAAAGAGCTGTTGGGAAAACGAGCCTTTCGACGTAAAGAATTAAAGCAACTAAACCACCTATTGAAATAAATCCACTCTCTAGTTGAAAAGTTCCTAATCCTAATAATATTAATAATGAAATTGAGGAAATACCTTGCAACAATGGAAATAGAGTACTTGCTGTTCTAGCTAGTTTTATCGCCGAATTCTTATAAGCATTATTGTATATATTGAATTCTTTCTTTTCAGCATCTTCCTGTGCATAAATTTTAATGGCACTTATTCCAGAAAGATCCTCTTGTATTAGATCACTAAGTTTGGATAATGATTCTTGTTGAGCTTTCCTTTGATTTACCATTCTACCGCCAAACAAGCTTACAATTCCTAGAATTAATGGAAAAATCATTAAAGCGGATATAGTTAATGTTTTGTTAATTGAAAACATTGATGGAATAGTAAATGAATAAGCTAAGACAATATTGCACAAGCTTAAAACTGTAAAACCTAATAACCTTCTTATATTTTCAACATCGCTTGTAGCTCTACTTATAATATCTCCACTCCCTTTTTTTTGTATCCATTCTGGGTCTTGTATAAGTAAATGATCGAAAAGTTTCTGACGTAGATTTACCTCAACCTTTCTACCTATCCCAAAGACAATCTGCCTTGAAAATAATCTGATTAAACCCATACATGTTGCTAAAAATATTAACCATAATGATTTAGAAATCACAAAATCTGAAGAAAAACCATTTTGTAGTTGGTCAATTATGTTTTTTACTTCAAGCGGTATTACAACGCTCAATATATTAACTACTAATAGTGCTAAAGCCCCATATAGAAATTCTTTTTTGTATGGTCTTAGATATTGGGATATCACCTTAAACTTTAAATTTTTCATTTAATTTTGCCGATATGATTAAGATAATGTTTCATTTTTAAATATGTGAGCTAATTTTATAAATGATTCAGTATTTATCTATGAGTAACGAACAAACTCATCCATTACATGCGACAGACAAGGATATTATAGATTCTCTTATAACTAAAGAAAGACCAGAAGATCTAGATTTTATTAATTTAGCTAGATTAATAAATCGTTATACAAATTTCCCTGGTGAAACTGAATTTAAAAACGATATTGAAAAAATTTTAAATTTTTGGAAAATTTCTAAAAATGAACTTTTTTCAAAAACGAAAGATATTTGGTCAAAAAGCTTTAGGCCTTCTAATACAAATAAAGATTTAGTTGGGTCAGGTTTTGATACTTCAAATTAAATTTTATCTACATATTTTCTTATATAAATAAATGTCTTCTAATTTATCTAACGTTGAAATCCTAAATATTTTGTTGGAGGGTAAAAACCTTGACGATTTAACTTCTAGATCATTAATGCAAAGATGGCTTAATGATGAAATCTCTGATGTTCAAACAGGTGCTTTTTTGAGCTCTTTGAGAGCTAAGGGATGTTCAGGAGTTGAATTGTCTTCTATGGCTCAAGAACTTTTAAATGTTTGCGAATTGCCAATAGCAAGACCAAATTTGTATATGGTAGATACTTGCGGCACTGGTGGGGATGGGGCTAATACATTTAATATTTCCACTGCAGTAGCATTTGTAGCTTCATCTTGTGGTGTAAAAATTGCTAAACATGGAAATAAAAGTGCCAGTGGAAAAGTTGGCTCTGCAGATGTTTTACTGAATCTTGGTTTAAATTTGAATTGTTCATTGGAAAAAGTAATATCTGCTGTAGATGAAATTGGAATAACTTTTTTGTTTGCCCCTATTTGGCATAAATCTTTAATAAAACTTGCTCCATTAAGAAAGGCCCTTGGAATAAGGACCGTATTTAATCAATTAGGACCATTGGTAAATCCTTTAAGACCCAATGCTCAAGTACTAGGTGTAGCATCTGAAGATCTTTTAGAGCCTATGGGAAATGCACTTCTGAAAATGGGGATGAATAAAGCTATTGTGGTTTATGGTTCTGGCGGTATTGATGAGGCTTCACTTCAAGGTGATAATAAATTAATATTTGTTGAAAAAGGTTCATTACGACATTCAAAAATAAATATTTCAGATTTTAATCATGAAAATATTTCAAACGAAAAGCTTGTTGTTTCCGATAGTGAATCTAATGAGGAAATATTAAAATCTGTTTTAAACGGTTCTGGACAAACATCTCATATTAATGTTGTAGCCTTGAATACTGCATTAGTTCTTTGGGCTGCAGGCATTGAGGATGATTTAAATAAAGGATTTGACAAAGCTTTATTTTCAATTAATCAAGGAAATCCCTGGGAAAAGTTTTTACTATTAAAAGATTATTTATCCTCAGAAGAATTAATCTCGAATTCATGAATAATCCTTATAAAAAAGATGCAAAATTAGTTTTAAATAATGGTATCGTATTCCAAGGATTTTCCTTTGGAGCCTCTGGTACAACTGTTGGCGAAATAGTCTTCAATACAGGAATGACGGGATATCAGGAAGTTATTACTGATCCAAGTTATTATGGACAAATATTGACATTCACTTATCCAGAGATTGGAAATACTGGTATTAATTTTGAAGATTCAGAATCTAATATAAATGTTAAAGGGATAATTGTTAGAAATTATTCCTCAAATAATAGTAATTGGAGATCATTAAAAAATTTTAATCAATGGTTAGTAGAAAAAAACATAATAGGTCTTTATGGAATTGATACGAGGGCTCTTGTTAAAATTTTAAGAACTAATGGTTCCATGAATGGAATTCTTACCTCTGAGGATAAAACTATAGACACTTGTTTAAAACTAGCTTATGAAACTCCAGATATGAAAGGCTTGAATTTATCAAAAGAAGTATCTACAAAGCAACAATATTTATGGAAAAATACAACAGAAACGACTTTTGACGTTAGAAAAATTTATTCAGCAAGTTCTAAAAAACTAAAAATAGTAGCAATAGATTTTGGAATAAAAAAATCTATTTTAAATAGACTAGTATCCCATGGTTGTGAAATTTTAGTATTACCTTCGCGATCTTCCTTAAAAGATGTTCTATCTAATAAACCTGATGGGATATTCTTCTCAAATGGGCCAGGAGATCCTTCTTCTGTTACTGAAGGAATAGATTTAGCAAGAGCCCTTATTGATCATGGTGAAATACCTATGTTCGGAATTTGTCTTGGACATCAAATATTTGGATTAGCCTTAGGTGGTTCTACTTTTAAACTCCCTTTTGGTCATCGTGGTTTAAATCATCCTTGCGGGAATGATAACCAAATTGAGATTACTAGCCAGAATCATGGTTTTGCTATTGACCCTAATTCTCTCTCAAAGGATGTCGTCACGATAACTCATTACAATCTTAATGATAGAACTGTTGCTGGATTGGAAGTTAATAATAAGCCAATATTTAGTGTTCAATATCATCCGGAAGCAGGCCCTGGCCCACATGATTCCGATTATTTATTTAAAAAATTTGTTTCTCTAATGTTAGAAAGATGTTGACATATCGTTATCTTTTGATTTGATAATTACATTTGATACATTAATTTTTTGGAGGCATTAGATCATAGAAGATTTCCAAAAGCTAACGGTTTCTTTAAGAGCAAACCTCGATGTAAAAACAAAAATTATTGTTTTTACTTTTAAAGGCCAACTTGATGCCTTCTCAGAAAAACAATTTAAGAATTTTGTTACTAATAATTTAAAGGATGATCTTCCATTCGTTATTGATCTTACAAAAATTGATTTTCTAGATTCTTCAGGTCTTGGAGCTCTTGTTCAGACTGCAAAGCAATGTAAAAAGTTGAAGCTAGGTTTCGCAGTTGTTGGTAATTCTAGAGTTGCTCAAACTATTAAACTTGTACGTCTAGGGGATTTCCTTAATTTAAAGTCGTGTCTGGAAGATGCATTAACTTATTTAAAAAATTGAATTATTGGATACAAAACTTGGTCCCTCACGGATCGCCAGAAGAAATAGGTGTTATTCAACTTGCTTGGCTTGGAGATTCAGTTTGGGAACTTCATCAAAGACTTAGACATGTTCATTTTCCTTTGAAATCAAAAGAACTCCATTTATCAGTAGTAAAAGAAGTTAAAGCAAAATCTCAATCAAAATCTTTATCTCAAATTGAACATTTGTTAAATGCTAATGAAATGGATTTAATTAGACGAGCTAGAAATAAAACAAAGAGAATTCCAAAGTCATCAGACCCTACTATATACTCAAGAGCAACTGGATTCGAAACACTAATCGGCTGGCTATTTTTAAAAGATCCTCAAAGATTATCAATTCTTTTTGAATATCTTGAAATTAAAATGTAATTAATCTATGAAAAACTCATCTAAAAATAATTATTCCAGAAAAAATAGTGATCAATACAAAAAAAATTCTAATACTAATTCTTACTCTAAAAATACAAATCATCAAAAAAGAAACAGCAGATTTTTATCCCATTCTTCTAACAATAAAGAGGTTAACAATATAAATGAAATTTATAATAATAAAAGTAAATTTTCATCTAATAAGAGAAGAAAGCCAATAACTAAATCAAATTTAGAGGTATCAAGAAAAAATCTAGATATTTATCAAGACAATACAAATAAAAGAACTTTCGATGATTGGATATGGGGAAAACATTCAGTATTTGAAGCTCTTATTAATGAAAGAGCTATTAATAGGATTTGGTGTACATCGGAAATCTATTCTTCAGATAAATTCTATATTTTACTCAAGGGCCTTAAATCAAAAGGAGTCCTCATTGAAGATGTTTCTTGGAATAGGCTTTCACAATTGACTTTTGGTGCTTCACATCAAGGTATTGTTTTACAGTTAGCATGCTCTAAAACAATATCCTTAGCAAAATTAATCGATTATTCAAAAAAAAATTCTGCAAATCCTATTATTCTGGCTTTAGATGGAATTACTGATCCTCATAATGTTGGTGCGATTATAAGATCCGCAGAGGCATTTGATTGCAAAGGTATTATCATCCCACAAAGAAGATGTGCTGGCTTAACTGGAACAGTTGCGAAGGTGGCTGCAGGAGCCTTGGAACACTTGCCTGTAAGTAGAGTTGTTAACTTAAATAGGGCACTTGAGGAGCTTAAGAAAAATGGTTTTATTGTTGTTGGATTATCTGGAGATGGACAATTATCAATTTCAAAGTTTAATGAGAATAGTCCTTTAGTAGTAATAATCGGGGCTGAAGATAAAGGTATTTCTTTGCTTGCTCAAAAAAAATGTGATTTTCTTTTAAGGATTCCTCTTAAAGGTAAGACTTCAAGTTTAAATGCCTCTGTAGCAGCGGCAATATCACTATTTCACTTTACAAATAGATAAGTTGATTTTCCTATAAACAATTTATTTATTGAGTCCTAAAATATTGTTGTTTCAATACATTTATTTAATTAATGAAAATTTATTGAATTTTTACTACAAAATTGTATAGAATTTAACAAGAATTGATTGTCCTATAAGGACAAATTAAATTGATTAGAAATTTTGGAAACAAACTCGGATTAGCTTGGTGGGCTAAAATTGAGACAGATCAACCATCCACAATATACTGGTATGGTCCATTTATTACAAAACGTAGTTTAAAGGAAAATATGTCTTCTTTTATAAAAGAACTCTCCAATGAAGGTTCAACAAACATTAAACATAGTTTAATACGTTGCAAAAAAGAAGAACCTTTAACTGTTTAAAAATTTTTTTAATTTTAAAAAGTAAGTTTAAAGATGAATTTTAATTCATTAAGAAATCAAATAAATAGTAAGAATGCTTCTGTTAAAGAAATAGTAAATGATTTTTTTTTAAAAATTGATTCTAAAGATCAAGAAATTAATTCTTATATTTGTACTACAAAAGAAAATGCAATCAAACAAGCTGAAAATATAGATAAATTAATTCAAAATGATGAAATACTTCCTCCCCTTGCAGGAATTCCAATAGCAATTAAGGATAATATTTGCACTAAGGGGGTTTTAACCACTTGCGCAAGTAAAATGCTCAAAAGCTTTGTTGCACCTTATGAATCCACAGCTTCAAGTAAATTATGGTCTTCGGGAGGAATTTGTTTAGGTAAAACAAATTTAGATGAATTTGCAATGGGTAGTTCAACAGAAACTTCAGTATATGGTGTTACTTCAAATCCTTGGGATATTAATAGAGTTCCAGGAGGTAGTTCAGGAGGTAGTGCTGCTTCAGTAGCTGCAGGATTATGTGCAGCTGCCATAGGTTCTGATACAGGAGGATCAATAAGACAACCAGCCTCTTTTTGTGGTGTTGTAGGTCTTAAGCCTACATATGGAAGAGTAAGTAGATGGGGACTTGTAGCATTTGCAAGCTCTCTTGATCAAATTGGCCCAATTACAAATACTGTTTCAGATGCTGCAGAAATCCTTTATGCAATATCTGGTAAAGACCCCTTAGATTCAACATGTCTTGATAAACCCGTACCAGATTATTTGAGTGATTTAAATAAACCCATAAAAGATTTAAAAATTGGAATAATTAAAGAATGCTTTGAACATCCTGGTCTTAATGCAGAAGTCAAAGAATCTGTTCTATCTGGAGTTGAAAGATTTAAATCATTAGGAGCCGAAATTATTGATGTTGAATGCCCCAGGTTTAACGATGGAATTGCAACATATTATGTAATTGCACCTTCCGAAGCATCTGCAAATTTAGCTAGATACGATGGGGTTAAATATGGCTACAGATCTAATGATGCTACTAATCTCATTGATATGACTTCAAAAAGCAGAGCTGAAGGATTTGGAGATGAAGTTCAAAGAAGAATACTTATAGGAACATATGCTTTGTCAGCTGGATACAGTGACGCCTACTACAAGAAAGCACAAAAGGTTAGAACACTAATAAGAAATGATTTTGATAAGGCTTTTAAAAAAGTAGATATATTATTAACACCAACTTGTCCTACTACCGCTTTTTTGAAAGGTGATTTTGCTAATGATCCACTTTCTATGTATTTGTCTGATCTTTTAACAGTTCCAGCTAATTTAGCCGGATTACCAGCAATCAGTATTCCATGTGGTTTTGATAATAAAGGATTACCTATAGGACTTCAATTAATAGGTAATGTATTGGAAGAGAATAGAATATTAAATGCTGCAAATATTTTCGAAATTGATGCTCAGGTAATCAAGAATAGACCTTTATTCTAAATTTGTATTAATAGTTAATTTGTAATCACAAACTATAGATCTTTTAGAAATTTTCTCTATCTTATATATATAAATTGATTGAGTATGGGTTTCGTTCCGCTTCATAATCACAGTGATTACAGTCTGCTTGATGGAGCAAGTCAAATTTCTAAGATTGTAGATAGAGCATCTGATCTTGGAATGGATTCTATTGCTCTAACCGATCATGGAGTTATGTATGGAGTTCTTGATCTAGTCAAGAAGTGTAAAGAGAAAGGTATAAAACCAATTATTGGTAATGAAATGTATGTAATAAATGGTTCTATTGATGATCCTCAACCAAAAAAGGAAAAAAGATATCATTTGGTGGTGTTAGCAAAAAATCATACTGGCTATAAGAATCTCGTAAAATTAACGACAATTAGCCACTTAAATGGGATGAGAGGTAGAGGTATCTTTTCTAGACCATGTATTGATAAATTTCTTTTAAATAAATATAAGGATGGTCTTATTGTTTCTACAGCTTGTCTTGGAGGTGAGATACCTCAAGCAATCTTGAAAGGAAGATTAGATGTAGCAGAGGATATAGCTCTTTGGTATAAAAAATTATTTGCCGATGATTTTTATTTAGAAATCCAAGATCACGGATCTATTGAGGACAGAATTGTTAATGTAGAAATATTAAAAATTGGTAAGAAGCATCAAATAAAAGTAATAGCTACCAATGATGCTCATTACATATCAAATATGGATGTTGAAGCACATGATGCTTTGCTTTGTGTATTAACAGGAAAACTAATAAGCGATGAAAAAAGATTGAGATATACCGGCACTGAATATATTAAAAGTGAGAATGAAATGCTTGAACTCTTTAAAGATCATATTGATGATGAATCAATTAAAGAGGCAGTCAATAATACAGTAGAAATTTCCCAAAAAATTGAAGTATTTGATTTGTTTGGTAAATATAGAATGCCAAAATTCCCTCTTAATCAAAACACAGATTCATTTGCTTTACTAACAAAATTATCTTATGAAGGTCTTTTAAAAAGACTTAAAAAAAACAATCTAACAGAAGTAGATGAGAATTATAAAAAAAGACTATCTTCGGAATTGAAAATTATAAAAGATATGGGTTTTCCAGATTATTTTTTGGTTGTTTGGGACTATATCAAATTTGCTAGAGATAACTCTATCCCCGTAGGACCGGGTAGAGGTTCTGCAGCAGGTTCACTAGTAGCCTATGTTCTTCAAATAACAAATATAGATCCTGTTGAGCATGGACTATTGTTTGAGAGATTCTTAAATCCCGCTAGAAAGTCTATGCCAGATATTGATACTGACTTCTGTATTGATAGGAGAAATGAAGTTATTGATTATGTTACTAATCGATATGGAGAGGACAAAGTTGCACAAATAATTACTTTTAATAAAATGACTTCTAAGGCGGTTTTGAAAGATGTAGCAAGGGTTCTTGATATACCTTATGGAGAAGCGGATAAATTGGCTAAGTTGATACCAGTTGTAAGAGGAAAACCTTATAAACTTAATGAAATGATTGATAAGAATTCTCCTAGCCATGAGTTTAGAGATAAATATATTAATGACAATAGGGTAAAAAAATGGATTGATTTGGCTTTAAGAATTGAAGGAACTAATAAAACATATGGAGTTCATGCTGCAGGAGTTGTTATTGCATCAGATCCTCTCGATGAACTAGTACCTCTTCAAAGGAATAATGAAGGACAAATAATAACCCAATATTCTATGGATGATATTGAATCTCTTGGATTATTGAAAATGGATTTCTTGGGTTTAAAGAATCTTACAATGATAGAAAAGACAGTTTCTCTGATTAATCAATCAACTGGTAAGACAATAAATATTGATAATTTACCTCAAAGTGATTCTAAAACCTTTGAGCTTATTGGGAGAGGAGATCTTGAAGGTATATTTCAACTTGAATCTTCTGGTATGAAACAGGTTGTAAAGGACTTTAAACCTAACTCACTTGAGGATATATCTTCTATCTTGGCTCTTTATAGACCTGGTCCTCTTGATGCTGGCCTTATACCTAAATTCATAAATAGAAAAAATGGGAATGAAAAGGTAGATTTTCCTCATCCTTTTATTAAGTCAATCCTTACAGAAACATATGGAATAATGGTATATCAAGAACAAATTATGAAAATTGCTCAAGATTTGGCCGGTTATTCATTAGGTGATGCTGATTTACTTCGAAGAGCAATGGGTAAAAAGAAAGTATCAGAAATGGTAAAACATAGGAATATTTTCGTAGAGGGCTCTATGAAGAAGGGTGTAGATGAAAAATTAGCTAATGATCTTTTTGATCAAATGGTTTTATTTGCAGAATATTGTTTTAACAAAAGTCACTCAACTGCTTATGGTGCAGTAACTTATCAAACTGCATTTTTAAAAGCTCATTTTCCTGTTGCATATATGGCAGCCCTTCTAAGTGTAAATTCTGGCTCTAGCGACAAGATGCAAAGATATATTTCTAATTGTTATTCCATGGGAATTGAAGTTATCTCACCAAGCATTAATTTCTCAGGAATTGATTTCACTATTAAAAATAATCAGATTTTATTCGGACTTTCTGCAATTAAAAATTTGGGAGATTCAGCGATAAGAAACATTATTGAAAATCGTAATAATTTTGGAAGTTTCAAGTCATTATCAGATTTGTGCGATCGTTTACCTTCTAATGTTCTCAACAAAAGAAGCCTAGAATCACTAATTCATTGTGGAGCGCTGGATGAGTTTTCAAATGATAATAATAGAGCTCAATTATTGTCAGATCTAGAACATGTCATTGAATGGGCTTCTTCAAGAAATAGAGATAGATTGTCAGGCCAAGGAAATTTATTTGATTCTAAAGAAGAATTTTCAAATGTAGCATTTTCAAATGCCCAATTAGCAAAGGTTGATGATTATTCACTTATTGAGAAGTTAAAGTTAGAAAAGCAGCTCTTGGGCTTTTACTTATCTGACCATCCTCTAAAACATTTAACTAAGCCAGCAAAACTTGTATCTCCAATTAGTATTTCACAGCTAGAAGAAACAAAAGATAGAACCAAAGTCTCTTTAGTTGGGATGATACCTGAATTAAAACAAATCACAACAAGAAAAGGAGATAGGATGGCTATAGTTCAGCTTGAAGATCTTTCTGGGAGTTGCGAAGCAATAGTTTTTCCTAAAACTTATATCAGATTATCTGAATTTCTATTGACTGATACTAGATTATTGGTGTGGGGAACTATAGATAAAAAAAGTGATAAAACTCAATTAATAATTGATGATTGTAGAGAAATTGATAACCTTAAATTGCTTATTATTAATCTTGAAAGTTCTCAAGCATCTGATATAAGAGTTCAAAATACTTTAAGAGACTGTTTAATTAAATTTAAGCCAGATAAGGGCAAATGTGGAATAAAGATACCAGTTTTAGCTGCAGTAAGAAATAAAAATAATGTTACCTATGTTAAATTCGGTGAACAATTTTGTATTGGTGACATACAAGGGGCAATCAAACTATTAGAAGATAAATCATTTCAAGTTAATTTGAAATCATTAGTTTCATAGATTAACTATTCTCATCATAATTTTGAGTTGCAGGTTTGAAGGCTGCTTTTGCTCTTTGTATGTTCAATGGAATATTTTCTATACCCAAAAATGATCCAGGCTCCTTATCCCAACTAGCTGATAATATTCCAAAGCTCAATCCTGCAAGACCTAATAAAAAAAACAAAGCTGAAATTGCAATTGTTGAAGAAGGAGGAATTTCAGCAATATTTCTAGTAACAATAAAGTAGCTCACAACAAAAACTGACATACCCATTATTGTAGGTATTCCTGTAGTAAAAAAAATTCTTCTGGCCATTCTATCAGCTACATATTTAGGTATCCCACTTGAGGTTTGTTTTGGGGTGGTTGATATATTAGATTTTTTTTCAATATTAGAGAATGCAGTTTTCTCAGATAAATCTCTTTTCTTTTTATTAAGGAACTTTTTTTTGGATTGTTTTTTATTCATCAATGGAAATCATCCTCTGATTCCAATTTTCTTTACAAGATCTTGATATTTTTGAACGTTTTTATCTTTTATGTATGATAGTAATCTTTTTCTTTTACCAATCATTTTTAATAAACCCTGCCTTGAGGCAAAATCATGAATGTTCCCTTGTAGATGATCACTTAATTTGGAAATTCTTTTAGATAGGATTGCAACTTGAATTTCCACTGAGCCTGTATCGGTTGCGTGCACTTGATGGGTTTCAATAAGTTTCTGTTTTTCAGCTGTATCTAATGACATAAAATTTATTTTCTTATATTCTATGATACTACGTCATCTAGCTAAATTACTACTATCCTTATTTAGATAATTCATAGCTAATTTCAATAAATTTTCAAATGATAAATTGTTTTCATTTTTAGCAAAGAGATCTACTTCTTTAAGAAGAATAGGCAAAATAGTCTCTATTTCTTTATTTTTATAATTTAATGATTTAAGGGTTAACTGAAGATCCTCCATCATTTTATTAATTTCAGGATCCTTAATCTCTAATTCATCTTTGCTTTTTTCTTCTTCAAATAGAATTTCACTTTTAAATTTACTTTTTAATTCTAAGATTAATCGATCACTCATTTTTTGTCCTATACCAGGTACAGAACATATTAATTTTTTATTTTGTGTTTTTATTGCATTGATAAGTTCACTAATAGAAAATTTATTTAATATCCCCATACCAATTTGAGATCCAACACCTCTAATACTTAATATTTCAATAAAGAAATTCTTTTGATCCTTTGATGTAAAGCCAAATAACAAATCTGAATCTTCTTTCTTGATATGCTTTATCCAAAGAGTGATGTTTTTATTAGATATCTGAGTTGTTTTTAATTTGAGAAAAAAGGTTTCAAGTATTTGTATTTCGTATCCTAATCCTTGACAATTTACTAAAACAAAAAATTTTTGATTAGTATGCCATAATTCAACCAACTCTCCATTTATCCAACTAATCAATTAACCACCATCCACTTGACATCCTATTAGCGCTCCTGCAGTCCCTCCAGCAGGTACGGCCCAAAATCTATCTTTCCCTCTAGAGGAGGATAGTGCTATACCAGCACCAAGAATACCTCCAATAAGAGAGCCTTCACTACAGTCATTATCATCTATTTTTTCAGCTTTACCTTGACCTCCACAAGGTATTACAATTTCAACTTCATAACTTTTCACGTAGCCTGGGTTTGATTTCGTCCCAGGAATGTATTCCTCTCTATATTCAGTTCTTGTACAAGTTACTGACTTTGGAGTTGTTGCATTAACTTGAACAATAGGAGAAAAACAAAATAATAAAGCTAAATAAAAAAATCTCACTTTTTTTATATTATGATAATTATATTCTATGTCCTTTTGATTAATTTGGTAGTAGATATAATAGTTCCTAATAAAACTAATGAGGCGCCTAATAAAAAATTTATGTTTATTATTTCACGAAAAAATAAAAACCCCCAAATTGAGCCAAATAAAACTTGTAAATAGTTAATTGTAGAAGCTTCAGAAGCAGGTAAATTTTTTAACCCTATAGTTAAGAAAGTCTGACCTAATTGAGTAAATAAGCCAATTCCAATTATCCAAACTAATTCATTCCAATTTGGAGTAACCCAGTTGATTAATACAATCGGCAATAAGGTTGTAAAAGAAACAAGCGGAAAATATTCAATAATTACATAAACATCTTCAGTAAATGAAAGTTTCTTAACCGTAACGTAAGCTAATGCAGTGCAGATTGCTCCAAGAAATGCTATCGAAATCGAAACATTTTTAATTTCAACGTTTATATTTGATAATTGACTTGGATTTAAAATTACTAATATTCCAATCCAACCAATAATTAATGCAATAATTATATTTCGAGTTATTTTTTCATTTATAAATATGCCAGCAAATATAGATATAAAAATAGGATATGTGTACTGAATGACAGTAGATATACTAAGAGGCATATTTCTAATAGCATAAAAAATACAAACTAAGGCTAAAGTTCCTAAAACACCTCTTAATATAAGTAATGGTCTATTTTTGCCCCAAGGATTTATATTTTTTAGATTAATTATGAATAATGTAATAATTAGACTTAACAATGATCTGAATAATACTAATTCATAAATAGGTATCCTCTTATCAATATTTTTTACGCACAAAGTCATCAAACTAAAGAAGAATGATGCCAATACCAAATTAAACTTATTCAATGAATTAAATTTTTTTTCAAATTCTGCGATTATTATCATTTAAAAATAGTTTTTTTGTGAAATTAAGTAGATTCTTATTTCATTTTGACCTATAACAAATAAATTAATATTTGTTGTTTGACTAAAATCTCAATGGTTCATTCTATTCACCCAAGAACTGTTCAAGAGGTTAAGGAAAAGGCAGATATTGTTGACGTTATATCTGAACATATTGTTCTTAAGAAGAAAGGCAAGGAATTTGTTGGAATTTGTCCTTTTCATGATGATACTAAGCCATCTATGACAGTATCACCAAGTAAACAATTCTATTATTGTTTTTCTTGTGGTGCTGGTGGTAACTCTATTAAATTTTTAATGGAATTTACTCGTGCAAATTTTTCTGATGTTGTACTTTCTCTTGCTAAGAAAAATAATATTAATGTTGAAAATGTTGAAGGTCCACAAGTAGAAGCATATAAAAAACAATTATCTAGAAAGGAAAAGCTTTATAAAATATTAAGTGTCACTAAAAATTGGTTTAAGTCTCAATTAAATAATTCTCTAGGTGTTGAAGCCATGAAATATTTATCATCCAAGAGAAAATTGAGTAATAAAATTATTGATGACTTTGAATTAGGTTTTGCCCCAAATTCATGGAATGATTTATTTAACTATCTATCCAAGGTAGAAAAATTTCCAATAGATTTAATATTGGCCTCAGGTCTTGCTATTTCAAAAGAAAATTCTGACAGGATATATGATCGTTTTAGAAATCGATTAATCGTTCCAATACATGATATGCAAGGACGAGTAGTTGCCTTTGGTGGAAGATCTCTTGATGGAAAGGAACCCAAATATCTTAATTCTCCTGAATCAGACATATTTGAAAAAGGGAAAATGTTATTTGCATATGAAAAAGCATCTAGCAATATTAGAAAAAGAGATAAAGCTATTATTGTTGAAGGATACTTTGATGTAATTTCTCTTCATGCAAAGGGTATTACTAATTCTGTAGCTTCCCTAGGTACCGCATTAAATAAATATCAAATTTCTCAATTATGTAGATGTACAGATAATAAAAATATAATCTTGAATTTTGATTCTGATAATGCAGGGATATTAGCTACAAAAAGAGTAATAAAAGAAGTCGAAAGCTTATCTCTCCATGATCAAATTAATCTAAAGATACTTCAACTTAATGATTTTAAAGATCCTGACGAATTTTTGAATAATCATACTCCACAAGATTACTTTAACTTAATTGATAATTCATCCTTTTGGATTGATTGGGAGATTGATCAGATTTTTAAAGATAAAGATTTAACTAAGGCTGAAAATTTCCAGAGTGTAATTTCTTTATTGGTAAAATTGTTGAGTAAATTACCACATTCATCAACCAGAACACATTACTTACAAAAAGTTTCCGAACGATTGAGTAAGGGACAAGCAAGGTTAGCGATACAGTTTGAACAAGATCTACGAAATCAAGTTAAGGGATTTCGTTGGCATGGTAGATCAAAAAAATTTGAACAACCAAATGAAATTTCTCGGCGTGAGAAAAATGAATCTGAAATAATTTTTTATTATTTACATTGTCCTGATCTTCGTCTTTTTATTCGCGATGAATTTTTTAAAAGAGAAATTAATGCTTTCACTACTAAATATATTCAAAATTTGTGGGAAACTATTTCAAAAATTGAACAAACTAATTTGGGTTTAAATTATTTAAATGAATTAAAACAATCAAATAGTCATATTCTACAAAAAGAGTTTTCTGCTATTAACTTAATTTCACTTTTAGCTGACTACTTAGCTATTAATAATCCTGATTCATCAAATAAAATTAATAATTTTGTTAACCCAAATGAATTGTTTTTAACATTGCTTAGTAATCCTAAAGAAAATTTACTTGGAACTTTATCACTTCTTGAGAAATATAATTCTTTAAAAAGATGTAGACACTTGATTGAATCTTGGGCATCTCAACGATTAAAAACGTTAGAAAACTGTATATCTATCTTGATTGATAATTCCTCTTCAGGTTTATCAGAGACTAATAAAGAGATAGAAGATCTTTTCAAGGATTTAAACTCAGATGCTATTAAATTTCAGGAATTATATTATCTTGAAAGACAACATATGAATTTTTTAGATAAACAACGCTGTGGCAATTTTATTGCTAGTTAACATGTTTATTTGAATTTATAGACAGTATTTTTTAATCATATTTTTTACCTTTTTAGGCTTGTCTTCAAGAATATAAGCCTCTACTTCTTTTGCATAAGTTCCAGAAAAATTTGAAGTAGAGAACTCTAACGATCTCCTCTTACTTTGATGTAATTTACCTTCTAATTTTTTTATGTCCCCCACGGTCTTATTGTTGTTACATTTTTGTATGGCATGAGTAGCTTCATGTCTTAATGCTTTTCTTACTGCCAATTCTGTTTTGAAGTTATCTTTGTTTGGTCGCTTATTTTCATTTCTATAATTTGTTTTCCTTTTCGCATTTTCAGTACATATTATTATTTTATTTTCTACAAAATTATGTAGTCCTTTTATTTCTTTATTTAAGAGACATTCAATTTTATTTTCTTCAACTATGTAGTTTGCTTTTATTAATAAGTCAAGAATCTCTTTATCTAATTTGCTTAGAAATATAATAAATTCCATATTTTTTTTATTTTACTATAGTTGGAATCTGGTCTATATCAGTTGTAGATGAGTGACTTAAGAAATTCTTATTCATCGTCCAACTTTTTGGCGTTTTTGTAATAGCCCATGTAATTGCATTGTTATTAAATCTTTTATTTAATAAATCAATAGTTCTCATTAGATTTGTTGATTTTTTTAGGTCTTTTTGAGATTTGTAATTGATAACTGATTGCTGTAAATATTCGCTATTAGTTAAATCCTGCATTAAAACACCAGCTTTTGAAAACTTATATTCGGGATTATAAATTTCTTTAGATAATTCAACTACTATTTTTAAAATGCTGTTTGTGTCATCTGTTGCACTTGTAAGCTTTCTATGAGCACTTCTTTGATAATTTTGATTTGAATATTTACTGGTTCTGGCAAATACTCTAATATTAGATGATTGCAAATTCTGACTTCTCATTTTTTCAGATGCTTTTATTGCGTGAGTCGCCAGTGCTTGAGTTAAGTCTTCTAATTTTGTGACAGGAGTACCGAAACTCCTGCTTACCTGGATTTCTTTCTTTGACTTCTTGTTTTTTTCTATAGGCAGACATTTATAACCTTTTAGTTCTAATTGCAATCTTTTTCCTATTATGCCTAGTTTCTTAATGATTTCATTTTCTTCCATATCTCTTAATTCTCTCGCATTTTTAATACCTTTACCTTGCAACCAATTAGAGGTTTGTCTTCCGACTCCCCATATCTTATCTACACTAATTCTTTTTAAATAATTATTCTCATTTCTGGTTCTAGCTAAATCAAATATTCCAGCTGAATAATCAATATTTTTAGCTAATTTATTAGCAATTTTTGCTCTTACTTTATTTTCTCCTATTCCTACTGTTATGGTAATCCCTAGATTCTGATATATTAATGATCTTATGTTTCTAGCCCAAGGATATAGATTTTTATCATTAGGTCTAGAAATCGAGACAAATGCTTCGTCAATAGAATAAATTTCTATTTCTTCACAGTAGTTTTTTAGTAAATGCATTAGTCTTCTGCTCATATCGCCGTAAAGCGAGTAGTTTGAGCTTAAGACTGCTACATCTAATTTATTTAATTTTTCTTTGACCTTAAAATAAGGAGTTCCCATTTTAATTTTTAAAGCTCGCGCTTCAGGACTTCTCGCAATGATACATCCGTCATTATTAGATAAAATTACTACTGGTTTATTTCTCAAATTAGGATTAATATTTTGTTCACATGACGCATAAAAATTATTAGCATCTATAAGAGCTATAGCATTAATACTGGAAATTCTCATCAATAGCTATGTATTGAATAAATAACAACTCCCCATATCTGTACATCAATATGGTTTTTAAATCTAAAATCAGGGTAATTATTGTTTTCTGCTTTTAAATATAATTCATCATTTTTTATAGATAATCTTTTTATTGTAAATTCCCCGTCTATCATTGCAATGATAATATTCCCTGGCTTGGCGATTAAACTCTTGTCTACGATTATTAAATCTTTATCTTTAATTCCTGCATTTATCATTGAGTCACCTTTAACTCTAAGAAAAAAAGTGCTAAACGGATTAGATATTAAATGTTCATTTAAATCAATATTTTCTTCCGTATAGTCATCTGCGGGAGAAGGAAAACCTGCAGATACCGAATCATTTAATAAGGGGATTCTCAACTTTTTAGTATTTGAATCAAAGGAATCCAAGACTTAAATTAATAGTATATATGTACTATACAACAAAATTCAAAAAATAGTTACTTATTCAAGTTTTATAGATTAATTTTAGATTAAATCTAATCTTTTTAAGAACGATGGTAAGGGGAGTTGTTAGATAT
Source organism: Prochlorococcus sp. AG-424-M03 (assembly GCA_003213275.1). GTDB lineage: Bacteria > Cyanobacteriota > Cyanobacteriia > PCC-6307 > Cyanobiaceae > Prochlorococcus_A. The sequence goes on from QCNH01000003.1 coordinate 36,939, forward strand.
AGAAACAGCTCTATAGATTTGCTCGATTAGGATTAGCCTAGCTAATTCATGAGGAAAAGTTAAAGGAGAAAGACTTAGTGTAAGATCTGAATTTTTCTTGATATCTGAACTTATTCCATCAGTATCACCGATTAAGAAATTAATTTTTTTATTTTTAAAATTTAAGAGTAAAGAACATAATTCAAATGAATTAAACTGCTTCCCTTCTTCACTTAGGCAGATAATAATATTGTTATTGGATCTAAGATTATTTAAATTAAAAGTCTTTAACTCATTAATGATAAGTTCAGGCATTCTTTTTTTGTATTGATTAATTCCATCTCTAATCCAAAGTTTCTTTATTTTGCCGATAGCATTAATTGTTAATCTATTACTCTGAAGCATAAGTAAATATTAAAACCAATTATTCATCAAGAAGATAATTAAATTCATCATATAGTTCCTCTTCGGTTGTTAATTTTTTTGAAAAATTAGCTTTTTTAGAATTCACATGAATTTGATTAAGCTCACTTGTTCTTAGTGAATTATTAACGTTAGAAGTCTCTTCTAAAGACTCTGAATTATCAATTAACGAATAAAAAATTTTATTGGGATCTTCTGAATTAAGTGGATTGGGTATTAAATTATCATTGTTAGGTATATTTGTGTAATTACTTATATTTTTATTTTCGTTAGTTAAGTTTTTATTTTTTTTAAATTTATTGAGTTTATCTAAATTTTTTTTTGATAAGCTCATGATATAAAGTATTAAATAATTTTATATTTAATTTAAACATATTATTTATCTTTTAGATGAATTCTAAAAACTATCATCAAAAAAAAAGATTTGGACAACACTGGTTGGTAAATAGAAAAATATTAGAAAAAATTAAAGAAATTGCTGTTCTTAATGAAAATGACTTTATTTTAGAAATTGGTCCAGGTAAAGGAGCCTTAACATCTAAGTTATTAGATTCAGAAATTAAAAAATTACATGCGATTGAATTAGATAAAGATTTAATAAATTTATTAAATGATAAATTCAATAATAATGATAAGTTTTCACTTCAACAGGGAGATATTCTTTCTGTAAATTTAGATTCGATTAATAAGAAGATTACAAAAGTTATTGCAAATATTCCTTACAATATAACTGGCCCAATATTGGATATTTTCATCGGGCGATTGGGAATTATAAGAAACTATAATTACGAAAAAATAATTTTTTTAATGCAGAAAGACGTTGTAGATAGGATTTTATCAAAAGAAGGAAGTCCCAATGCTGGTGGGCTTAGTATAAGAATGCAACTTTTATCAAAAATAAAAAGAATTTGCGATGTACCGCCTTCATCATTTAGTCCACCTCCAAAAGTTTTTTCTTCTTTAGTAGTTTTCGAACCAATTAAAAATGATTTAAGATTAGACATTAGTATAGAAAAATATATAGATAAACTTCTAAGAATTTCATTTAATTCAAGAAGAAAAATGCTTAGAAATACTCTTAATTCAATACTTTCAAATGAAGAGATAAATGAATTATCTGAATCTTCAAAAGTTTGTTTTAATTTAAGGCCACAAGATATTTCAATTGAACAATGGATTAAGCTTGCAGAAAATTGTATTAAAATTAAAAAATAAAAATCTAAGTATATGCAAAATCAAGATTTAGCTACAACGAAAATCATTATAAAATCTCCTGCAAAAATAAATTTGCACCTTGAAGTTATTGGTAAAAGAGAGGATGGATTCCATGAGTTGGCAATGATTATGCAAAATATTGATCTTTCTGATTATTTAGAATTTCAAATTAATAATGAAGGTTTAATTAAACTTGAATCTGATTGTAATGATTTAAGCTTATCTAGTGATAACTTAATTGTTAAATCAGCAAATCTATTAAGGAAAAAATTAAATATAGATTTCGGAGCGAATATATTTTTAAGAAAAAATATTCCAATTGGAGCAGGATTAGCTGGTGGATCCAGTAATGCAGCAGCAACATTAATTGGTCTTAATAAGTTATGGGAATTGAACTTAGATCAAGAAACATTATGTTCATTAGCATCAACATTAGGATCTGATATTCCCTTTTTTATAAATGGCGGTATTCAATTATGTTTTGGAAGAGGCGAAATTTTGGAGAAATTAGATTCAAACTTTGAATATGGAGTAATTCTTTTAAAAAATCCAAATATATCAGTATCTACAGCTGAAGCTTATAAAAAATATAGTAATAGATTTTGTGATCAATATCTTACTAATAAAGAAATGATTGAGAACACAAGAAAAAATTTAAGAAATAATGGTTTAAATAACTTAAATTTTGATAATCAACATTCAACTATAAAAAATGATTTGCAGTTAGTTGTTGAAAATGACAATGATTCTGTAAAGCAGGCATTATATTTACTTTCTAAATTACAGAATTGTCTGACATTTTCAATGAGTGGATCAGGCCCTACATGCTTTGCACTCTTTAAAGATGTAGAGATTGCTAAAAAAGAATTAAATGCAAATTATAAATTATTTAAAGATAAAGGTTACGATTCATGGGTTTGCACTTTCCTTGAAAAAGGAATAACATTCATTTAAATTTTTTTAATACAATATTTTATTGTGGCTGAAAATACTAATGAGAATATTGAAAAAAATATTCCCGAAAAAGGACCATTAAATTTTATTGTAGGATCATTAACCAGTTTTTTATTATTTATATTTTTTTATTTTTTAAGTAATAAAATTGCAATTTATTTTTCAATACATAAACCATCTAATTCTTCTGAAATAGTCCAAAATATTTCTTCTAGTATTAATACTTTAATAATTGGATTATCTTTTTTGTTAACTTTTTCTTTTGCTTTTATAGGTATAGGACTTTTTATTGTATTTATTCGCAGTTTTTTTCTGAAGAAAAGTTGAAATGTGAATAATATTAAGAAAACTCTTTTTTTGAATGTCTTTACACGACCTAGGACTTTTAATACTTTTGCTTTCACCAGGAATGATTTTGTCAATATTACTACTTATAACCTTCGCTGAAGGAGGTTAAATTAATCAAAGTGGTAGGATTATATATGTGATTAATTAGGTAATTAATTGTGGCTGGAACATTATTATTTAATGCTTTGAAAGAGGCTATTGACGAAGAAATGGAAAATGATGTAAATGTTTGTGTTTTGGGGGAAGATGTTGGTCAATATGGAGGATCTTATAAGGTAACTAAGGATTTATATGAAAAATATGGAGAGTTAAGAGTATTAGATACTCCAATTGCAGAGAATAGTTTTACGGGTATGGCTGTGGGTGCAGCAATGACTGGGTTAAGACCAATAGTAGAAGGAATGAATATGGGTTTTTTGCTTTTAGCTTTTAATCAGATATCAAATAATATGGGTATGCTTAGATATACAAGCGGAGGAAATTATAAAATACCAGCAGTAGTTAGAGGACCTGGAGGAGTTGGTCGTCAACTTGGTGCTGAACACAGTCAAAGACTGGAAGCATATTTTCATGCTGTTCCTGGGATAAAGATTGTTGCATGCAGTACACCTACAAATGCTAAAGGTTTAATGAAAGCAGCTATAAGAGATGATAATCCGGTTCTATTTTTCGAACATGTTCTTCTATACAACTTATCTGAAGAATTACCTGAGGGTGACTATACTTGCGCTTTAGATCAGGCTGACGTTGTAAAAGAAGGTAAAGATATCACTTTATTGACTTATTCAAGAATGAGACATCACTGCCTTAATGCTGTTGAAGAATTAGAAAAAAAAGGAATAGATGTTGAGTTAATCGATTTAATAAGTTTAAAACCATTTGATATGGAAACCATCTCAAAATCAATAAGAAAAACAAATAAAGTAATTATTGTTGAAGAATGTATGAAGACTGGAGGTATTGGTGCAGAATTAATTGCCTTGATAACAGAAGAGTGTTTCGATGATCTTGATGCCCGACCAATTAGATTATCTAGTCAGGATATTCCAACTCCGTATAATGGAAATCTTGAGAATTTAACAATAATCCAACCACATCAAATAGTTAAAAAAGTTGAAGATTTAATTAATGGGAGTATATAGACAATGAAAAGAGGGCAAGGCTGGCTTTTTTTTATTATCTTTCTACTTACGTTATCTGTTTATCTATTAATTAATTATCCCTTACAGTTGGGATTGGATTTAAAAGGGGGTTCTCAACTTACACTACAAATTATTAAAGAGGAAGGGAAGGTAACAAAGGATGAACTTGATGCAGTTAATTCTGTTATAGATAGACGTGTTAACAACTTAGGGGTTTCAGAGTCTAACTTGCAAACCCTAGGTCTAGATCAATTGATTTTAGAATTACCTGGAGAACAAAATCCATTAGTTGCCACAAGAGTTTTAGGTAAGACTGCTTTATTAGAATTTAGGACCCAAAAAGAAGGAACATCTACAGATTTAAAAACTTTGCAACTTCAGAGATTACATATTAAAGAATTAATTGAACAATATTCCTCTTCAGATAAAAGTCAAAATGATGATAATTTCTTAAAAATTACTCAAGATGATCTTAAAGAGATAGAGGAAGAATTAAATTACTCATCTACTAGTATTGATTTATATGGGAAGTTAATTGAAATTAAAAAGTATGTTGATAATGAAATTACAAATTTATTTATTAAAACAGATTTATCTGGTAAGGATCTTATTAACGCAGGAAGGAGGCAAGAACAAACAAATAGTAATTGGGAGGTTTTATTAACTTTTAGTAATTCAGGAGGAGAAAAGTTTGCAGAAATTACAAAGTCAATTGCTGGCTCTAATCAACTATTGGCTATCATTCTTGATGGCGAATCAATAAGTGAAGCCAGTGTTGGTAGTCAGTTTGCAAATACAGGGATTACAGGTGGATCAGCAACAATAAGCGGTAATTTTAGTGCTGAAAATGCTAGAGAATTAGAAGTTCAACTTAAAGGAGGTTCATTGCCATTGCCTATTGAAATAGTAGAAACTAACACTATAGGAGCTTTGATGGGATCCAAAAATATTTTAAAAAGTCTTTATGCAGCTATTAGTGGATTAATTTTTGTTGGAATATTTATGATATTAAATTATAGAATTCTAGGTTTTGTTTCAGTTCTTTCTCTAGTTCTTTATGGTTTCTTTAACTTAGCCCTTTATTCTTTAATTCCTGTAACCTTGACTTTACCTGGAATATCAGGGCTTATACTTAGCATTGGTATGGCTGTTGATGCAAATATTCTAATATTTGAGAGAATTAGAGAAGAATTATATGATGGTAATACTCTTACAAGATCTATTGATGGCGGTTTTCAAAGAGCTAATTCATCCATAGTTGATGGCCATATTACAACTCTTCTAAGTTGTTTTGTATTGTTTTTATTAGGAACAAATTTTGTTAAAGGCTTTGCGGCAACATTAGGTATTGGAGTCTTAATAAGCTTGTTTACCTCTTTAAATTGTTCTAAAACTATTTTGCGATTTTTTACAACATATCAATCTTTAAGACAAAAAAATCTCTATCTACCCAGGAACAATTTATCAAATTAAATTTTTTATTTCTAATTTTCCCATGAAATACAATCTTGAACTAATAAAAAATAAAAGAAAGATAATTAGTTTTTCCACTGTTCTTATTTTGTTGAGTCTTTTAGGAATTTTATATTCTTCTTTTAATACTTCTTATAAGAAACCTATTAACTTAGGGATGGATTTTGTTGGGGGAAATGAAATAAGAATAGAGAGACTCTGTGAAGAGGAATGTTCTAATTTTTCCCCTGATTCAGTTTTAGAAAATTTAAGAGAGATCTCTAAAAATAAAAACGTTTTAAATAATATTAAATTACAATTCCAAAATAATAATAAATTAATTTCAATAAGAACACCTTATTTGAGTATCGAAGAATCAAATAATCTTATTACTAATCTTGATAATATTATTGGACCTTTAAATTATGATAGTAAAGATTCAAGATTAATAGGTCCAAAGCTTGGGAAAAGATTACTTACTAATTGTGTTACTTCATTGTTAGTTTCTTTATTTGCAATATCTTTATATATAACTATTAGATTTGATAAAAAATATGCATTATTTGCATTATTAGCTTTATTCCATGATTTATTAATTGTTTTCGGTATATTCTCCTGGTTGGGAATTATATTATCTGTCGAGGTAAATAGTTTATTTGCTGTTTCTTTGTTAACTATTGCTGGTTATTCTGTAAATGATACTGTTGTTATTTTTGATAGAATTCGTGAGAATTTAAAATCAAGGAAAGAAGGCTATAACGAAACTATTCAATTATCAGTAAACGAATCATTTAGGAGAACAACGTTTACCAGTATTACAACCCTTATCCCTTTATTAAGCATAATTTTGTTTGGATCTTACTCGCTTTTTTGGTTTTCTTTGGCCTTATCATTAGGAATTATAATTGGTAGTTATTCAAGTATTTTATTGGCTCCATCTTTATTGCTTAAAGACTGAGCTTAAGCTTCTAATTTTATGAAATTGAATTATTATTTGATAATTTTATTTTCTTTAGTTTTAATAGATCTTTCTACTGAGCTAAGGATACTTGTTGATCATTTTACTTTTAGTTCACTATATTTTGCTATAGGTAAACATCCCTTAGCTTTCTTTATACTTTTTTCCTACCCATATTTATATAAAAAATTAATTAAGTAATTTTTAAATATCTTTAAATGATTCTTTGATTAAAACTTGTATTACCACAGCTAACGGAAGAGATAGTATTAAGCCTAATGGACCAAAAATGAAGGTAAATCCAAATTGTGATATTAATGTCAAACCAGGAAGTAAGTTTGCTTTTTTCTTCATTATAGATGGCATTATTATATAGCTTTCAATATTTTGAATGATTACATATGCTCCTAAAACGGCCAGTGGTTTCCAAAAATTATCTAGTAGTGCAATTGAGATTGGAAATATACCACTAATAACTGGACCTATATTTGGAATTATATTAAGAAGCATTGCTATTAAAGCATTTGAGACAACATATTTGACATCTAATATAGATAAAACTATTAATGATAATAGACCTACTGATAATGAGCTTATGACCATAGAAAAAGTCCAATTTGCTAATGCAATATTGCATTTTTCAAGAATATTTCTAAATTTGTTGCGATAATTTTTTGGAATTAATAGAAGTATACTTTCTTTATATTGTTTTGGTTCAATAGAAATCATCAAACTCACTGCTAATACGAAAATTAATTTCAAAAAACCTGAACCCAGATTCCCCGCTATATTTATTAAATTCTTAAAACTTTCTTGAATAGCTTTTGCAATAGTTGAGGCATCTGGAATGCTAACTACATTATTTATAAGACTGAATATGTCTATAACATTTTCTGATTGTTCGCCATAGAATAGGCTATTAAATTTGTTCAGATTTGTATTAATCAAAATATTTATTTTTGATAAACCATTTGGAATATCAACTAGTATTTCATTGAATTCTTTTATAAACGGAGGCAATACAATAATAAAAATAGTTAATACTATTACTGATATCACTGTTAAGACAAGAAACAAAGACAGCGATCGGGGGATTTTCAGACCCTTTTGTATTTGATTAGATAAATTACATACAATATTCGAAATTACTAAAGAACATATTATTAAGAGGAGAAAATCTCTTAAAGTCCATATTATTAACGAACTGATTAAAATTACTACTAACTTGAAATATGATGAACTACTCAATTTTCAAAATATTCTACTTTTTCTCAGAATATCCTAATCCATTTGATTTGGCATAACTATTTGCAAATCTCATAAATCTATCAAAGTCTGATGTGTTCTTCCAAATATAAACTGCTTCTAAAAATATTGGTTCTCCATCAACAAACTTTACTTTAACTTCCCTAGTTAGTAATTCACCTTCGGTATCAATCATACGCATACCTGTGATTTCACCTTCAGTAATTGATGATAATGCCTGCGGTTTTTCGAACAAAAATAATGCTTGGCCGGTGGTACCATCCTTACTCCTAGTCAGTCTTATTTCAGGCACTACTGGTTCATCAGTTCCTTCATAAAATTGTATTTTTGCATTTTTATTTGCTGCCATAATATTCGGTTAATAATTATTTATATTAGGAAATATTTTTCACATTCGTTTGTAATTATTTTATAAAACATTATTTATTAACTCGATGATCCTTTCATCATATTTTTTGTCAGTTAAATCTAAAAACATAATATTTGTTTTGCCAACCTTATCATATTCATAACACTTATCGTAATAATCTAGTACTGATTTGCAAACTAAGTCCCATTTCTCTTTATTAATTGATTCAAGAGCTATTTTTGTTCTTTGCGGTCCTAATCTTTTTTTTATCCTTAATACAGATTCTTGAAGTTCCTCTTTCTTAAAAACACTATAAGTATCTATCAACTCATCTAACCTATTAGATTCGCTCCTTAAAATTTCAATTCTCCTAGAATTTTTCATCTGATTGAAGAATTCATGAGGGATTTTACATTTACCTATATTTGCACTTTCAGCTTCTACAAAAATATTATAAGAACATGTAAAGGAATGTAATTTTTCTGCAATTATATTTTCAAATTGTTCATTTGAAGGTTGTTTTTTCATTCCTAAACCTCCAAATGTACTTCCTCTATGACAAGCAAGTCCTTCAAGATCAATAGTTTGATATTTATATTTCTCTAGTAATGACAATAATCTGGTCTTCCCTGTTCCTGTTTTTCCGCCAATAACTACAATATTCAACTTTT
>QCNH01000004.1 GCA_003213275.1 Prochlorococcus sp. AG-424-M03
TCACTATCTCAATCAACGTTCTTTTTTTTAGAAGAAAATAGTTCCCTAAATCATGGTGTTGTTTCTTATGGTGAAAACGGATCAAATTTATTAAATTCTCTCAATGTAATTCAACAAAAAAATAGCGAATACAACTTGGGATCTTTACATTTCAGATTCAATTATGCAAGATTTAAAATTAATATTAAGCAATCTGAAGGAAACGCTAAAACCATTATCAAAGGTATGCAAATAACAAAAAAAGATGAACAAATTTCTACTTATACAAAAATAGATTTTAATGGCCCAAATGGATTTCTAGATCAAATCAACAAATCACTTGCTGACGACAAATCACATGCAATATTTGAAGGTTCAATAATAGTCCCGAAAATTGCTCAGAAAACTGATGCTTCCCAATTAAGCAGAAATTTACTTTTATCAGATCTCGCTCAAATAGATACCAAACCTCAATTAGAAATAATTGCTGATGATGTCAAATGCAAACATGGAGCTACAATTTCGCAACTAAATGAAGAAGAACTTTTTTATATGCGAACAAGAGGGATCACATTAGCAGAAGCAAGTAAACTACAATTAAGTTCTTACTTTCAAGAAATAATTTCATTTATCCCCGTTTCAAAAGAAAGATGGGATTTGCTTGATAAACTTTTAAATGAAAATTAATGCAAACGATTCAAAATTTTCCTGAAATAACAAAGAAAGACTTTCCTCTTTTAAATAAGAACTTAAAAAGTAATGAGCAAATCATTTATTTAGACCATGCTGCAACGACTCAAAAACCAATACAAGTACTAAAAAAAATTGATAATTATTATAGAAACTTTAATGCCAATGTACATAGAGGCGCACATCAATTAAGTGCAAAAGCAACAGAAGAATTTGAAAATGCAAGATATTTAATTAGCAAATATATAAAAGCGAATTCAACAAAAGAAATTATTTTCACAAGAAATGCTACTGAAGCAATCAATCTAGCGGCTAGATCATGGGGTGAATCTTCATTACGACAAAACGATGAGATTCTCTTATCAATAATGGAGCATCATAGCAATATTGTTCCATGGCAAATGGTTGCAGCAAAAAATAAATGCAAATTAAAATTTATAGGTATAGATAAAAATGGGAAATTAGATATAGAGGACTTTAAATCAAAACTAACATCTAGAACTAAGCTTGTTAGCCTAGTACATGTTAGTAATACTCTAGGTTGCTGTAATCCAATCAAAGAGATAACTAAATTAGCTAAACAAAAAGGTTCTTTAGTTTTAATAGACGCATGTCAAAGTTTGGCGCATCAAAAACTAGATGTAATTGATCTTGATATAGATTTCTTAGCAGGATCAGGACATAAACTTTGCGGTCCTACAGGTATTGGTTTCCTCTGGTCAAGAAAAGAAATCCTAGAAAAGATTCCTCCTCTCTTTGGAGGTGGCGAAATGATTCAAGATGTTTTTGAAGAGACAAGTACTTGGGCAGAGCTACCTCATAAATTTGAAGCTGGAACTCCAGCCATTGCAGAAGCAATAGGTCTTGCGGAAGCAATTAATTATATAAACACTATTGGATTGGATGAAATTCATGAATATGAAAAGACTATTACTAAATATTTATTTGAAAAATTAAATCAAATAGAAAATGTTGAAATTATAGGTCCATCGCCGGAGATAGATCCAAACAGAGCATCACTTGCCACCTTTTATATAAAAAATATACATTCAAACGATATTGCAGAGATTCTTGATTCAAAAGGAATCTGCATCAGAAGTGGGCATCATTGCTGTCAACCTCTTCACAGACACATTGGAATTAAATCAACAGCAAGAATTAGCATGAATTTCACAACCAATAAGGAAGAAATTGATATATTTATAGAAAAATTAAAAGATACTATTGATTTTCTAAAAATCAATTCTTAAATTTTCAAAGCATTTTTTAAAAAATCCTGGGATTTTTGCATTACTACTTCTTTAGTTTCTATATTTTTAAAACCATGTCCTTCATTTTCAAAAAAAATAACTTCTGAATATTTATTATTGTGACTCAAAATTTCTTGAATTTTTAAAGTTTGCTTATACGAAATAACTTTATCTTTTTTTCCATGAAACAATAATATAGGTTTTTTTATTTTGTTAATATGATTTATCGGCGATCTATTTATATAATCATCATGATTTTTTGCATAATTTCCTACCAAAGAATTTAAATAATCTTTTTCAAATCTATGAGTATTGTAATGCATATCCTTCAAATCAATAACTGGATATTTACAGATTGCAGCTGTAAAAATAGATTCATATAATAAACAATTCAGGGCAGTTAACCCACCAGCACTATTACCAGAAATTACTACTTTCTCACTATCAACTAGATTTGATTTGGTTAATTCAAGAGCTAGTGCTTTGCAATCATAAGAATCAACAATACCCCATTTATAGTTCAACCTCTCTCTATATGCTTTGCCAAATCCTGATGATCCTCCATAATTAACTTCAGCAACAAAAAATCCCTTCGAGGTCCAATATTGCACTTCAGAATTATATGATCCATCAAAAAATGAGGTTGGTCCGCTGTGAGCTCTAACAAGGAGCGGTGGCTTTTTAAAATTTCCAACAAGCGGTTTATAAATAAAAGAATGAGTAGATTGATCTTCAAAACCTTTAAACCAAAATGTTTCAGGTTTGGAACAATCTTTTATATGATCAATATGTATCTGCTCAGAAAAATTTGATAAAGATTTTTGTGCAAAATCAATTTCAAGTACAATTCCCCAAAAATCAGAGCCACACCCTCTTAAAAGAACTTTATTCCGAAAAACACTGAAATCACTTATTGAGGAAAAAGGAGTAGAAAATTCTTTAACTAATACAAGATCTTTATATTGTTCCACTATTAAACTATTTTCTTTTTTTGCTACACAAAAAAAGTTCTTTATAGTCCCCGAAAACAATGTTATTCCTGAGACCCATTGTGGTACTCCATATTCAATCAAATTTCTCTCCACTCTTTTCTTAATAAAAATATTCCCAATTTCACTTACATCTAAAAACAATAAGTTCCACCATCCAGAACTATCTTCAGAACATACTAAAAGTGTTTCACTTATCCAATAAGGTTGAAAAAAAGAAACGTTTTTTTTAGCATTGATCAGCTTATTTGAGAATTTTTTTATTTTTTTTATATCTCCATTTAAGTCTATCTGAGCAAAACAAAGATCATTTTTCTCCCAGGGCATGTATGGAGAATCCCACTCGAGCCATGAAAGTAAAGTAGCAAAAGTATTAGAAGATAATTCTCCAGCAAAATTTTTAAATTTTTTTATTCGGTAAATATCTTGTTTAGTTTTTTTTAAGTTTAAAGAAAATAAATAATCTCTATTATTTATTTCACAAATACCATACAAAAAATTTTTTTGAGAAATAACAAATGACGAATCGAAATTTCCATCAATTGATTTAGATAGTTGTCTAGGTTCTTGAACTGAATCGAGATATTTATTTTGACTTTTATCATTTATTTCTACCTCTTGAAAAATTTGAAACCATAGTGCATGAGTAAGCTGATCTATCCATATCAAATAAAAATTATTTTTAAAATCTATACATTTATAAGATTTACCACCATATCCATGAAAGTTATTTTTAATATTATATTTTTTACTTGTTAATTTCTGAGGCACAGCCTCTTTGTCATTAAATGGTCTTACAAAAATGGCATTTTCATTTTGACCTTCATCAACAACATCAATCCAAAAAATGATATTCCTGATAATAGTTAATTCCTTGAAAGATTTTTTTTCAGATACAGTTTGCCTAACTTTTAAATTATCATCATTACTCATTTAAAAAAACTATAAAGAAAGTAAATTAAAGTGCTAATATTTTTATAGCTAAATTCTTAAGTAAAAACTTTTTTAAACGTGGCAAACCATTTTTCACAACTTGCAAAAAAGTCAAGAACAAATGGAAACGCAGAAAAAATTGCGAAAGAACAAACAGGTAAGCCATCACTAGATATTTATAAACTTGGTGATGATGTATTAAGAAAAAATTCCAAAAGAATAACTAAGGTTGACGAATCGATTAGAAAACTTGCTAGAGAAATGCTTCAAAGCATGTATGCAGCTAAAGGAATTGGACTTGCTGCACCTCAAATTGGCATCAACAAAGAGCTTCTTGTCATAGATATAAATTTTGAAGATTCAGCAGCAGAACCTTTAATATTAATCAATCCAGAAATTACAGACTTTGGAACTACCCTTAATTCATATGAAGAAGGCTGCTTAAGTATACCTGGTGTCTATTTGAATGTAGTCAGACCATCAACTATAAAATTAAAATTTAGAGATGAAATGGGGAGACCGCGTAAAATGAAAGCAGATGGACTGCTTGCGAGGTGTATTCAACACGAAATGGATCACTTAAATGGAATATTATTTGTTGATAGAGTTACATCAAAAGATGATTTAAACAAAGAACTTTTAAAAGAAGGGTTTAACAAAAAAGACGTTATTTCTATTTAATTTAATGACTGAAACTACAATTTTTCAAAAAATAATTAATGAAGAAATTCCCTGCGATAAGCTTTATGAAGATGAGTTTTGTATTGCGTTCAATGATATCCAAGCGCAAGCTCCAGTACATTTTTTAGTGATTCCTAAAAAACCAATTATCAGTTTATTAGAGTGTATTGAAGAAGATACAAATTTATTAGGGCATTTACTCTTTGTGGGTAGCAAAATAGCTAAATCAAAAAATTTAACTAATTGGAGAACAGTAATTAATACTGGAGCTGAATCGGGACAAACAGTTTTTCATTTGCATATTCATTTTTTATCTGGAAGAAAAATGAATTGGCCCCCAGGTTAAAACTCTCGAAAGAAATGTTTATGGGTTATAAATAAGTAAAAACTAAATGAACACACCAGATTCCTTAAATACAGAACCCAAAAATTTATTAAATTTAATCTCAAAAAATTGGGAAGAGCTAGATGACTCACTCAAAACTAAGTTAATAAAAATTTGGAGCGTTTTAACTTATAAATGGCAATTACAAATTTTATTTAATTTACCTTTTTTACTATGGTGGGCATTAGATAAATCTTTTCCAAAAGTTCATGAATTTGATGGAACAATCTTGAATTACTTAAATTTACCCAACTGGGCACTTTCATTTATTGGCTTTGGTCAATAAACTTTTAAAAGTTATAATTTATTTTATAAAACTTGTCGAGTAATGAATAAAGCAGTTAAAAATAGATCCAAAATACTTTACCAATTACAAAAATTGAGGAGGCTATCTCAGCCATTTTTTCTTCCCATAGATCAATGCAATGGATTTCAATTCGTATGGCTTTTAATTTCTCTTTTATTTTGTGTTGGTGGAGTAGTACTTGTTGGTCTTACAGGAATAATCAATTTTTTTGAAAGCTTTCAACCAATTTTTCTTGAAAAGTATTTCGGCGGTGTAGTAAATACTGTTAATTCAATTTGGGCTGGTAGCTGGGGATTACTTTTCTCCGCCTTATTTTTAATTGGTTCAGGAAGCTTTTTTAGCTTAAGACGGCAATTAAAAAATAGAAGATGGTTACATTGGTTATTCCTTGCGATAATTGTATTAATGCTTTTAGCAGTAAATGGAATAAACGCAGGAATAGGATTTATAGCAAGAGATTTAACAAATGCCTTGGTAGAAAAACAAGAAGATGGATTTTATAGGATCTTGGGGATTTACGCTTGTTGTTTTGCGGTTGCTCTACCAATACGTGTTTCTCAAATATTTTTCACGTATAAATTAGGAATAATTTGGCGAGAATGGCTCTCAAAAAGTTTAGTCAAAGATTACATGACTAATAAAGCTTATTACCAGTTAAATGCCAATGATGAAGAACAAACTGATGTAGATAATCCTGATCAAAGGATCACAGATGATACCAGAGCTTTTACTGGGCAAAGTCTGTCTTTTACATTAGGTGTTTTTGATGCATTACTAACATTTTCTCTTAATATTCTTATTTTGTGGAGTATCAGTACAACACTTACTTTTTCTTTATTTGGTTACGCTGCCTTTGCAACTTCTATACTTTTAATTGCTGGTAAAAATCTTGTAAAGATAGATTTTGATCAACTCAGATACGAAGCAGATTTTCGATATGGCTTAGTTCATATTAGAGATAATGCTGAATCAATCGCCTTTTACTCTGGGGAGAATCCTGAGCGGAGTGAAACTGAAAGGCGATTAGGAGAAGTAGTGAGAAACTTTAATTTACTGATTATATGGAGAGTAATAATTGACGTCATGCGAAGATCCATTAATTATGCTGGAAATTTCTTTCCATACTTAATAATGGCAATCCCTTACTTTAAAGGTGATATTGATTATGGGCGCTTTATTCAGGCAAGCTTTGCATTTGGGATGGTCGAAGGTTCGTTATTTTTCATTGTGAATCAAATAGAAGAACTTGCAAAATTTACTGCTGGGATTGGCAGATTAGAAGGGTTTCAATCAAAAGTCGAATCCATTAGTCAAACTAGGCCTACAAGCGATCAAAACGTTATTTCAAACTATCCCTCAATTCTTATTAATAATGCGGACCTTTGCCCACCAGGATCAAGTAAAACAATAATTAAAAATTTAAATTTGAGCATCGACAATAATCAATCACTTTTGGTTGTAGGACCTTCTGGATGCGGAAAAACATCTTTACTAAGAATGATTAGTGGTTTATGGGAACCCGATCATGGAGTAATAAAAAAACCAAAAATTGGGGAATTATTATTCATACCTCAAAAACCTTATATGTTATTAGGTTCTTTAAGGGAACAATTATGTTATCCTACAGCAGTTAATAAATTTAGTGATGAACATCTTACTTCTGTACTTCATGAAGTAAATTTAAAAACCTTAGTGGATCGTTATCCTAATCTTGATATCAAACAAGATTGGCCAAGAATTCTTTCTCTAGGGGAGCAACAAAGATTAGCTTTTGCAAGACTCTTACTGAATTCTCCAAGATTTGCAGTACTTGATGAAGCAACAAGTGCTTTAGATATTGATACTGAAAAAAAACTATATACTTTACTAAAGCAACGAGAACTTTCTCTTATTAGTGTTGGACATAGACCTAGCTTAAAAGATTTTCACGAAAATGTTTTAGAATTAAATGGAAAGGGGGACTGGAAATTATCGACTTCTGAAAAGTATAATTTTAAGGATTAGCAAAAAAAATGAATTCTAAAGAAGAACAAACAAACTCAGACCTCACTAATTTAGAGAATAAGAGTTTTATAGAAGAGCAGCAAGATGAAAATTACAATAATGAACAAGCTCGAGAAAATAAATTAGATGAAAAATTAATCGATATTGAAGATGAATATAAATTCGGATGGAGTAGTTATTCTGAAATAACTAATGGAAGATTTGCAATGATCGGATTCCTAGCAATAATAATAATTGAATTATTGAGTCAACAATCATTTCTAACATGGGCAGGAATCTTATAATTAATCATCAAATCTAGAGCTGTTATCTCTAGGTTTCTTTTTGTTTGTTCCAACGGTATATCTACCATTTTGTGTTTTTGAACTTGATCTAGCTGAAGAGCTTACTCTACGAGTCTCACGAGGTTTTTTTACTTGATTAGCATCTTTGAATGAAGCATCTTCTACTTGTGCTGTTGAAGTTTGCCGCCTAATAGGAGATCTTGTAGATTTCTTTCTTAATGGAGAAGAATCATCAGGATTAGAAGTATTATCTTCTCTAGAAACTGTCCGATTCATTCTTGGTCTTGATCCTGTTTTAACTTCATTACGAGATGCATTTCGTCTCTCACCAAAGTTATTTCTTTCTGATTGATTACTATTTCTATCTTCAGGAGTCTGTCTTCTTCTTCTTCGAGGTTCGTCATCTTCAAACTGATTTGCTTCTCTTGTAGATGGCCTGCTTCTACTTACAGCAGCAGAAGGTATAGCTCTTGAAACATTCCTCCTACGAGATCTTCCCTCTGTATAGTCTTCTTCAAATTCATCATCTTGAGGTTTAAATCTTCTTGATGGTCTTTCGGCTTCGTCAAACCTATCGTAATCTTCAGTAAATCGACCTCTAGAATTTCTGGGCAAATCAGAGATAGGATCATCATCAAAATAAGATGACCTTCTAGCTTGATCAGTAGCAACTCCCCTCAATCGCACACTTTCATATGCAAAAAAAACTGTAGTTCCTGCTAACAAAAACTGACCAAACTGAAGGATAGGATCTAACCTCCAGCCTTGAAAAAACAATATTCCCCCGCATAAAAGTCCTATCGCTGCGAAGAAAACATCATAATCTCTTGCTAATGCGGGTTTAAAAGACCTTAAGAAATACAGGCCTCCTCCACATACAGCGAGAACTATACCAACAATACTGGCCCAATTGAGACTAGCATTGACCACATTCTTTCTCCAAAATTTATTTTTTAAAGGGATACTTAAATCACCCTATATATATAGTGTACTTAAAACTTCTACAAAAACTAGCGTCTTCCAGTAGAAGTACGATCTAGGGAATCTTTCTGACTAACAAAAATCAAAAATGCTGTAGCTGGAATAACAATAAGTAAAGCAGCGGCAATAAAACTACCTATCATTCCAACTGCGGAATTATTTGCAACTTGAGCAGAAAAATCTGCAGCTAGTAATAAATTTGAGATTTGAAACACGTTTTAAATATTAAATTCTCAATTTATAATACGAATTAAATACGTTTTAATGGGTTATTTATTAAGATGAATTAAATAATTGTGATTTCCTTGCTTGTAAACTCTCTCCAAATTTTAGATTTTAGTTTAGGAATTTCTCTATCATATCTAACTATAGTTTTTTTAATAAGATTAATTCTTACTTGGTATCCAAAAATTGATTTAAGTAAAGGTTTATGGTTATTAATTTCAATTCCATCAAGCTCTATACTTAATTTAACAAGAAAATTAATTCCCCCTATTGGAGGAGTTGATGTTGGACCCGTAATTTGGATTGGAGTTATCAGCTTTTTAAGAGAGATTTTAGTTGGTCAACAAGGGCTTATAAAACTTGCAATGCATACACATATTTCATAGAAATTATTTAATTTTTTGTCAGTAATTTGGCAATAATTCTTCTTCTACATATTTGGTATGTATCTTACCTTCCTTAAATTTAGCTTTATTCAGTAAAGTTAGATGAAAATTAATTGTTGTAGGAATGCCTGTCACTGCGCATTCATTTAAAGCCCTATTCATACGTTTAATTGCAGCATTACGATCTTTACCCCAGACTATTAATTTACCAATTAAGGAGTCATAAAATGGAGGTATTTCATAACCAGTATAAACATGACTATCCACCCTCACACCAGGGCCACCAGGAGGAAGCCACCCAGTTATTTTTCCAGGTGATGGTCGAAAATTATGAGAAGGATCTTCAGCGTTGATTCTACATTCAATGGCATGACCGTTTAAATGAATATCATCCTGATTAAATTCCAAGTTTGCTCCACTTGCGATTTTAATTTGCTCGGCTATTAAATCAACACCTGTCACCATTTCAGTAACAGGATGTTCAACTTGAATCCTAGTATTCATTTCCATGAAATAAAAATTATTATCATCATCAACTAAAAATTCAACTGTACCAGCTCCTTCGTACCCGATACTTTTTGCAGCAGCAATAGCTGCATTTCCCATTTTTTTTCTTAGTTCAGTATTAATTGCAGGGCTAGGAGACTCTTCCAATAATTTCTGATGTCTTCTTTGAACTGAACAATCTCGCTCTCCCAAATGAACAACATTACCCAACCTATCGGCCAAAATTTGAATTTCTACATGTCTTGGCTTCTTTATGAATTTCTCCATATATAAACCATCATTACCAAAAGCTGCTTCTGCCTCACCCTGAGCTGCTTTAAACATTTTTTCAAGATTATCAGCGTTTTCAACTAACCTCATACCTCTTCCACCTCCTCCAGCAGTCGCTTTTATAATTACCGGATAGCCGATATCTTCTGCCAATTTATAAGCCTCATTAACATTTGATAACAAGCCTTTACTACCAGGTACTGTTGGAACTCCTACTGCTTCCATAGTTTCTTTAGCTGTAGATTTATCTCCCATAGATCTAATAGCTTTAGGGGATGGACCAATAAAAACTATGCCATGATCACCACACATCTCAGCAAATTTATCATTTTCAGCAAGAAATCCATAACCAGGATGAATAGCATCAACTCCTCTAGATGTAGCAGCAGCAAGTATATTGGGAATATTTAAATAACTCTTATTACTTAACGAGTCGCCAACGCACACCGCTTCATCAGCAAGCTGAACGTGCAATGCTTTTTTATCTACAGTGCTAAAAACTGCAACTGTTGCAATACCTAGTTCTCTACAACTTCTGACAATTCGTAAAGCTATTTCTCCACGATTAGCAATTAAAACTTTTTCAACCATTATGAAAATTAAATTGAAGAAATGAAAATGACTTAAAACAAAAAATTCTTTGCCAAAGTATTTAACAAAATTTTGTTAGTGATCAGAGGACATTTTTACAATACAACCTAGAACGTTATATATGTATAAATATTTGTTTTATGCAATAGAAAAATAATTCATCATATTCAAAAATTCTCTTTTATAACTAGATCCTTATTTCAGTCAATAATGTATTATGTTTT
Organism: Prochlorococcus sp. AG-424-M03; assembly: GCA_003213275.1. Classification (GTDB taxonomy): domain Bacteria; phylum Cyanobacteriota; class Cyanobacteriia; order PCC-6307; family Cyanobiaceae; genus Prochlorococcus_A. The sequence continues at coordinate 10,687 of QCNH01000004.1, forward strand.
TAAGGTTTAGGTATCCTCGGTGCTTGAAAACCCTTTGCGGACGTGGCGGAATTGGTAGACGCGCACGTCTAAGGAGCGTGTGGCTTAGGCCTTGCGAGTTCAAGTCTCGCCGTCCGCATTTACATTTAATGTATTCTGGTTCAACTGCAATGAAAAATAAATCAGTTGCAGTAGTTATAGTTTCTAATGGTCCTGGTGAATTATCTACATGGGTAAGTCCTGTAGTTGATGAGCTTAACAAAAGAAATAAATCTCTATTTGATGACTATAAAATCGATTTTACTCTTAGGTTAGTCCTTGTTCCTTGCCCAAATGCCACTGGTAAAGAATTTATAGTTGCAAATTCATGGAATACATTCGAATTAATTACAAAATCCAATAGTTTTTGGAAATTATTAATAAACCCACGTTCTTTTGCGAATTGGCCCAAAAAAGGCTTAGTTATTTTCCTTGGTGGGGATCAATTTTGGAGCATTTTACTAGCTAAAAGATTAGGTTATCTAAATATCACATATGCTGAATGGATTTCGCGATGGCCTCAGTGGACAAACCATATTGCTGCTATGAATGGAAAAGTAAAAGAGTTAATTCCCAAAAGATATAGAGATAAATGTCAAATAATTGGCGATCTGATGGCAGATATCAAAATTAATAGTGAAATATCATTAAAAAATAAAGAAAATCATTATATTGCATTGTTGCCTGGTTCTAAAAAAGCAAAGCTTTCTGTTGGAATTCCTTTCTTCTTAGAAATTGCAGATCACATAGCTGAAGAAAATCAAAATATAAATCTTATAATTCCCATTGCCCCAACCACTGATAAAAGTGAATATTTATTTTTTCAAAGCGAGAGAAATCCAATTGCAAAATATTATTCATCAAAAATCAAAACAATTAATAACATCAAAGACTCCTGTTTTGATTATGTAATTGAAACAGCAAAAAATACAAAAATTTATCTAATTAAAAAACATCCTTGCTATGAAATATTAAAAGAATGTGATCTTGCAATTACAACTGTAGGAGCAAATACTTCAGAATTAGCAGCAATTGCTCTTCCAATGTTAGTTGTTCTACCAACTCAACATTTAAATATGATGAATGCCTGGGATGGAATTTTTGGAGTAGTTGGGAAAATATCATTCATAAATAGATTCCTAACTTTTATAATTAAATATTTTTATTTTAAAAAAAAGAAGTTTTTTGCTTGGCCAAATATAAAAGCTAAAAGAATGATAGTCCCTGAAAGGATAGGAAATATTGCGCCCAAAAATATTGCAAGAGAAGTATTATTTCTTTTGAAAAATAAGGATCAATTAAAAAATATTAGTGATAATTTACGAAAAGAAAGAGGAAAGAAAGGCGCTGCAGAAAAACTTGCTTCTATTATTGTTAATGCAATAAAAAAACTTTGACAATTACCAGGGATCCTCAATTTCAAAATTTTCTGATTTTTTATTATCTTTAACTAAATTTTGTTCATCTAATGGTTCAATATCTAAAGTTTCTGTTGCATTTTCAATTGGTCTTTTCGAAGCTAAATTAATATTTAATTGTCTCTTTTGTTGAAAATCAATATTCTTTCCTTCATCTTTTTGACTAATAGTATTTTGATTCTCGATCTGATCAGAATAATCATTCTCCATATATAATTTTTTTCTGTTATTTATTTCTTCCGAAGAACCCTTTATTTCAACATATTCCAGTTCATCTTCATAATCATCTTCATAATCATCTTGTTCAACAACTTCTTCATAGTCTTCAACCAAATTGTTTTGTTGTTCTGATTCTGAACCAGAAAGTAACTGATTCTCAACTGGTACAAGATTTGCTGAGTATCCATTTGCTTCCCTTTCATCCCATGAAGAGCCTCCTACACCCAGTTTCTCAAGTAGTCCACTACTTAATTGGTTCAATTTCTCTTCAGCACCTTCATAAACAATAATCCTATCCGTCCCACTACTTACAATTTCCTCAACAGGAATTTCCCAAGTACTTAAAACTCCCTCACCTAAAAGTGGAACACCAACTGCACCCATTACAAGTGAAATTAAATCCCCAGTCTCGATATCAAACGAAAACCCAAGAACTCTACCTAACAGTTGTCCAGATTCTGTAATCACCTGACAATTAATTACCTTTCCATATCTTTCTGGCGCAAAACCTTCACTCAAAGAATCAAGGGAGTCTACTAATATGACGTCTCCAACTTGCTTTATACTTTCTAAGGGCATCCATTTTGGCAAACCTGGTAAAAATCTTGTAAGTGGATTATCTCTTAGTCCCAAAGCTACCACCTCTCTTCTGTCAATATCAACGACAACTTCACCAACTACGCCTAAACGCCTCCCAGTATCAGTAGTTATAACTTGTGTTCCCATCAATTCTGACCTTAACCATAAACGTTCGCTAGGGACAGAATTTGGACGATTCTTATTCGCAGATGTGTTAGACAAACTCATAAATAACTTTTTATCATTCTGACGTATAAATTTAAAAAAGTGTGTTTATGCAGCATTTGGTAACCCAATAACTTGAGTATTAGCACCTCTTGCTTGCGCAACGCCAATTGTTCGTTCAGACGCACTTATCATAGGCCTTCTATGACTTACGACTATAAATTGAGCATTTGATGACTGATTAGATATTAATTTTGACAACCTTTCAACATTTATTCCATCTAAAAAACTATCAACCTCATCTAATGCATAAAAAGGTGAAGGTTTATACTTTTGCAAAGCAAATAAAAAACTTAAAGCAGTTAATGACTTTTCACCACCTGACATAGAAGCTAATCTTCTGACATTTTTCCCCTTAGGATGAGCGACTAAAGTTAAGCCTCCTTCCAAAGGAGAATTAGGATTTTCCAGTTGAAGGAAACCATCTCCATCAGATAAATTTGCAAAAATCTCTCTAAAGTGTTTATCAACTTCTACAAATGCTTGCATAAAAGCCTCCTGACGCATAGTTGATACAGTTTCTATTCTCAGCAATAATTCAGATCTTTCATTAGATAGAATTCCTAATTTTTCTCGTAAACCATTTAATCTCTCAATTAATTCATCTAATTCATCAAGAGCCAACATATTAACAGGTTCTAAGCTTTGAAGTCTTGCATTTATGATCGAGATTTCTGATTGCAAAGATTCAAGACTCTTCCCTTCATATTCTCCAAACTTTGGGGCAGGATTAGGTAAATCTTTTTTATAATTTTCTAATTTTATTTTCTCGCTCCTCATCTCTTCTTTAAGAGAATCCATATCCCTTTCAAGATATTCAAGCTTTAATAGATAGTTATTAGATTCTTGCCTTTTATTTGAAATTGAAGAGTTTAATTCATCTCTTTTTCTTCTCAATAAACCTAAATCCTTCTCTAGAGAATTTTTTTGATTATCAAGAACTGAAAGTTCTTTTTTAAATTTATCTCTTTTATCTATCCATTCATTATGAGCAATTGCAAGTTCTTTGATAGATTCCTGCAAGTTTTTTTCTTGTAATAATGTAATTTTTAATGAATTCTTGATACGCTCTTTGTTTAAAGCATATTGATTCTTCTTATCTAGCAATGTATCTCTTTCATTAATAAGTAATTCAAGTTCTTTATCAAGATTATTAAAATCGCTATTAAAAGCTATTAATGATGATTTTTGATTTTTTTCATCATTCTCCTTAAGAATTATTTGCAATTGATGAAACTTATCATGATAAGGCTTCAATTCATTTTTTAAACGCTCTAACTCCTTAACTAATAAATTATTAGCACTTTCAAGTTTATTGAATCTCAATTTACAGTCCTCAATTCTTTTAATTACAACTTGAAAAGAATTTTTCTTTACTTCAATTTCTTTATTGAACGAAGCACAATCCTCAATAATTTGACTGCGGTTAAGATTTAATTGATTTAGTGTATTATTTTTTGTGATCAAATCATTGTTTGACTCTTTTAAAGCTTCTTTAATAACCAATAATCTTTCTTTTATAGGGATAGAATCATCAAGATCATTATTAATTCCAAATCTATAAGCTAAATCTTTATTTAACTTGCTACCGCCTGTAATAGCACCACTTGCTTCTAATAATTCACCACCTATAGTAACTAACCTATTTTTTTGTTTAGATAACCTAGCTGAGGCTAAGTCTGAAAAAACCAACGTATCACCAAAAACATATCTAAAAACATCTGAATAAACTTCATCAAACGTAATTAGATTAATAGCTTTATCAATGAATCCAAGCTCCCTATTAATTTCAAATCTTGAAATTGCATAATTCTTCTTTTGACTTCTAATTCTATTTAAAGGTAAAAAAGTTAATCTTCCCGCCTTCTTCTTTTTAAGAATTTCAATTGCTCTAGCGGCAATATGATCATTATCAACAACAATTTGTCCTAGTCTACTTCCTGCTGCAATTTCTAATGCATATCTATTTTTCTCACTGACCTCTCCAAGTTGAGCTACATAGCCATGTATACCCTCCAAGCCTGCTTCTAAAAGAATTCTAAGAGCATACGAACCTCTGGATTCATTTAAAGCTTCCTTTCTACTTTCCAATCTAGATAAATCCTTTTCAAGCCTTAATTGCTCATTGTTTAGCCTTAATTTAGTTTTATTTAATAAATCAATTTCATTTTTTAAAGAATTAATTTCCGCGCTATTAGTTTCCAATTTATTTTTGTTGATGTTGGATGTCTCTTTTTTTCTCTGATTTCCCTCTAAAAGTTGCTGCTTTTCTAAAGCTAAAGCATTGATCTGAGAAGATATTTCATCTTTTTGAATATTATTCTGAATAGTTTCTTCTTCAAATCTCCTTTTTTTTATTTCCAAAGGATTAATTTTATTTTTTATACTTTCAAGCTCAGCATTTAATTTGATATTTTGTTTTGAGAATTCTCCAGATTCTCCCGCTGCATCAGAAAGTTTTTTCCTGGATAATTTATGTTTTAAAGTAAGATCATCAATTTGCAAGTTCAATTTATTTAAGTAATTATGATCAAAATTTTCTTGTCTCGTCTTTTCTGACTCAATATTTCTCTTGGATATTGCAATCTCATCTCTCTGCTTTTGCAATTTAATGCCCTCTTCTTTATTCAAACTTGATATTCGATCAAGTTCTCTCAAACTAGAATTAATACTACCTATATCAGAATTCACTTTTATCAATTTATCCTCTCCTTTCTCCTTAAGCTCATCAACCAGTATTTTCAAAGCACTTTCTAAGACTGATATTTCGTTATTAATAGATTCTTTTTGTTCATTAAATAATATTTTATTTTTTTCAATTTCAGTTTCTTTTTTCTCTATAGATTCAACATGCTTAACTTGTTTATCAAAAATAAGAACTTTCTCTAATTCCATTATTTGAAGCAGTTTTGTCTTTAACTCTTGATATCGCTTAGCTTTTTCACATTCTTTTTCAAGCTTATTTTTACTAGATTGCAATTCATTTTCTAAAATTTCACACCTTTCTTGTCTTTCAAAAACGTCATTTAATTTTGCATTAGTTTGTTCTATTCTTGTATCAAAAAGTGCGACTCCTGCTAATTCATCAATAAGATTTCTCCTCTCCTTATTATTCATTGATACTATTCTTGTTACATCTCCCTGCATAACAACATTGCTGCCCTCAGGATCAACACTAATATCCCTTAAAATTTTCTGTATTTGTTGCAAGGTACATTGCTGTCCATCAGAAGTATAAGTCGAAGCATAAGAACCGCCGGGCATAAGCCTTAATTTTCTAGAAACTACCCATTCTTTTTGACCCTTTTTTAGACCAATTTCTTCTTCTTCTAGTTCCAAGGGAGGCAGGTCCTCTCTGGGAGACCAATCTTGAATATTAAATTTTACCGATACAAATGTTTCGGAGGACTTACCCTCTTTAACTTTAGAGTTATTTATTAGATCTGGTAATCTTTCTGCCCTCATCCCTCTACTATTAGCTAAACCGAGACAGAATAAAATTCCATCTAAAATATTACTTTTCCCAGAACCGTTAGGCCCTGTAACCACTGTAAAACCTTCTTCAAGAGGAATTTTTACAGTTCCCCCAAAAGATTTAAAATTTTCAAACTCGACCTGATTGATATGTACCAATCTCAAGTCTCAATAGCTAAATAAGAATAACTAATTTGCAAAAATTCTCAATAGAAATATTACGATTATTTATAAATGAATATTAATAATTTTTGCTCAATCTACAAGAATTACCCGAAATTTCAAACAAACCACAAAGAAGCTCACCGTCCAAAATAAATCGAAAACATTCCGAATCCAATTTATTAGAAACGTTCTTAAATATTCCATGATCGATTCTTTTTACGAAACCTCGATTCCCAGAAAGTTCATATTCTAACCTTGATAGCCATACAAGTCTATGATTTGGCTGTGTAAAAATTTCTATAGAAGATTGATTTAATAAAGGTATTTTTAAAAATTTCCAAGTTAAACAATCTATTCCATTTTCAACAAGAAAATCGTAATGAATATCTAAAGCTTTAGAAGAATAAACTTTATGTTCAAGCAAAACCCATTTATTCATTATCGAATTGATAAACAAATCGAATCTATTTTCAAAAAACAGTTTATGTAAAAATATATTTTATTTAAGATATTCCTATGATTTAATTACTTGCATCAGGAACAAATCTTAAAGCAATGAATAGCAAACTTCCAGCTCCAGCGATAGCTGCTGCTACTAATCCAAAATCTGTAGGAATTGTGCGAGATGCAAAAATTAATGATGCAAATGTGATATCCATGATGAAATTTAAACTCATTTAATAAATTCAGTAATAGCTTAACAAAACCTTCTTACAGAACAGAGCAGATAAATAAAATGTAAATAAACTTTTATATGTTTTTATTTTTTTAAATCGTACAAATCTTTAGATAAGGGTTCCAAATTAAGAAAATAGGGTCTAATCTTGAAATAAATAAGTTTAAATAATGGAGACTTACCATCCTCCCAAAGAAGTAGAAGAAAAAGCAGATAACTCTGAACTTCCTGAACAAGAAGTTATCTCGGAGCAATGGATACTTGAAAAAATTGACAGTTTAATACCTTTAATAAAAGAAAAATGGCCTACCATTGCCCAGCAAACCCTTGAAGCCACAAAAGGAAGTATTGATGATTTAGTTGAAGTAATAGCAAGCCATAGTGGAACCTCAGCTATTGGAATAAAACGCCAACTATTTGAAATCATTGATTCAATACGAGAAAACAATTGGGAGATATCAGAAAAAATTGAACCTATAGAAAGTCAATTAGAAGAGTTATTAGAGGAACTTAACAACACACTTAGACCAAAAATAGAAAGTCCAATTAGAAAAAAACCAATATTATCTATTGCAATTGCCGCTGGTATTGGTTTACTAATAGGAACTCTAATAAACAGTGGCAGAAAATAATATGGAAAAACCAAAAAATAAAAACTTTGCAAATACCGCTTCAAGAATTTCAGCTATCGCAAGTTCGGTTATGGATTTGCATGTAAGAATAGCTCTTCAAGAAGTAGATAGAGAAAAAAGAAGAGTAATTAGTGGTGGAATATTTTTGGCAATTGGAAGCACACTACTAATATTAGTTCTAATTTGCATCCATATTATTTTTTATCTTTTTCTAAAAAACTATAATAACTGGAATATTGAATATAATTTATTACTAATAATATTTATCGATTTATTTCTTGCAGGGTTAAGTTTGAAACTTGGAGGGAAATTAGCCAAAGGACCTTATCTTCCCCAAACATTGGAGGGTTTAGGTAAGACAACAAAAGCAGTTTTCGGCAAAAAATAAATTACCTTATTAAATACTTTATCCATCTGCAATCAATCCCCCCATTACTAACAGGAATCTTCAATGAAGATTTCATTTTTAAATATTTTGTTAGTTTTGGATTGCCACTTAACAGCCAAAATTCCCAACCTGAAAAGTTTTTCTTTAGAAAGCTCCCCATTTGCTCATATAAATAAATTAATTCATTTTCATCGCCCAATTTTTTGCCATATGGAGGATTACATATAATGATCCCAGGTGTAAATTTTAATTGGAGTTCTAAAAAATCATTATTTAAAAGTTCAATATAATTTTCGAGTCCTGCCAATGATGTGTTTACTTTCGCCTGGTCAAAAACCTTTTTATTTATTTCACAGCCTATTATTTTTGGTAATTTTGAATAATTTATAATTTTATTTTTTGCCTTATTTTTTTCATTAAGATAAATCTCTTTCCTAAAGTCCAACCAATTCTCAAAAAGATATACTTGATCAATATTTATAGGAACTCCAAGACATTGGTTAACTGCCTCAATTAAAAAAGTTCCTGAGCCGCACATAATATCAATTAAAGGGACTTTGCCATTCCATTGAGTCATATTTATTAATCCAGAAGCTAAATTTTCTTTTAATGGTGCATTTCCAACTGCGGGTCTATAGCCTCGTTTGTGTAAGCTTTCCACACTACTTTGAAGACTGATAATTGCCTTATTATTATTTAAATGAAGATGAATTATAAAGTCAGGATTATCTAAAGAAATATTTGATCTTTTTTTCCAAACTGCCTGTTGCAAATCAGTTATAGAATTTTTAACTTCAAGTGCAGTAAAATGTGTATGACTTAAAGTAGATGTTCTCCCAGTTACTTGAACATTAAACGTTTTTTCATAGTGCAACCAATCTAACCAATTAAATGAATCTCTAACCCCTTCATATAAAGACTGCTTGTCATAACAATTAAAACTTGTAATTTCTCTATAAAAACGAAAAGCCAATCTGGAATAGAAATGAACTCTGAAAAAAGTTGCATAATCACACTCAAAATTAATAAATCTTTTATAAGTATTAATATTAAACCCACCTAAATTTAAAATTTCTTCAGCTAAATATTTTTCAAGTCCCTCTGGAGCTGATGCAACTACATTCATATAAAATAAAAACTTAATAAAAAAACTATTCAATACTCATTTTGCCTGTCAGAATATAAATGTCCACTTGGACTAGGTGATCTCAACCGATGTTTCGGACAGCGGTTCGATTCCGCTCAACTCCACTTTTCGGGGTTGTAATGGTTTCGACGGGGCATAAGGAAGGTGACTGAAGCCGGCTCGGTTAGAGCAAAAACACAAACGCTAACAAAATCGTTAGTTTCTCCCGTCAAACAGCACCAGTTGCTGCTTGATCCTTAAGGAGATGGGGTCATATCAGCCTTATCAACCAAATGATACGAGGAGTCTGGAAGGACTCCACTTTTGTAAATAACTAAAAAAGTTGTAGTGGATAAGGTTTTATCGTGTAAATATTGCTGCTATTGATTGTATTAAAAAGAATTTTTCTATTTTTTTAGGTATAAATACTGAGAAGATTAGTTTTAAATTAATTTATCTTGTATAAAACTCCAATCTTTCAAAATGGACCCTAATAAAAACTTAAATGACTTGTTAATAAGTCTCAAACCTAAAGTTATTAGATTCACTGGTGAAAAATTTCCTACTGAACTATGGAATAGTAGTTGCCAAATAAAAGCTAAGAAGATATCCACCTAGCAAATTTACTTAAACACTTGAAAAAGGATTTTTAGGCATTTTCTTTAAACAATTTTTTGAAACCTCCTGAAGTACTGTAAATTCATCTTTATTTAAATTCCATTTAAATACATTCGATACATCTATAACTTGAGATTTTTTTCGCATTCCTACAAGTGGAATGGTTCCTTGATAACAACACCAATTAATTGCCACTTGGGCTTGAGAAACTGATCTTTTATTCGCAATTCTTTTAAGACACCTACGCAAGTCATATGTTGGTTTTTTATAGTTTTCAAATAAAGCATTACGAATAAAACTATTTTCTATTTTTTTTTCTTTATCTGGATCAAGGCAAAGTATTCCAAAGGATAAAGGACTATAAGCAAAGAAATTAATATTATTTTCTTCGCAAATTTTTTTTACCCGATATTGTTTTTGCAAATCTGGAGCAAGTAAAGAAAACTGTATCTGAACGCTGTTTAGCCTCTGATCTCTTGTTGCCAAGAAATTAATTAATTTCTTCAATCTTTGAGGACCTATATTTGATAATCCGATTTGAAAATCAAAACCTTGATCTTTTAAATCGCAAAGATTATTCAACAGCCCTAATTCCTGCCAAGGATTGTATTTTGCAGTTGACCAATGCAATTGAACTATGTCTAATTTATTATTAAGCCTTTCTAAACTTTTTAAAAAAGGTTTATTAAAACCTCTATCACCAATTCTCCAAGGATAAGGTGCGAGTTTAGTTGCTATTTGAATTCTTTTTTTTTTGCATTAGGAATATCTTGCAAAAATTTTCCTATCAAAGATTCACTTCTACCCTGAAGATTCCCAGTGCCGTAAGAATCAGCTGTATCAATTAGATCAAAACCTCTTTGCAAAGCTTCATTAAATGTCTCACCTAAATCATTGTCATTTGCAGATTTATAATTCCAAAAAAGCTTATTCCCCCAAGACCAAGTACCAAGTCCAATTCTTTTCTTCACTGACATAGTTTAATTAAGCACTTTAATAAGGTTATCTAAATATATTTACTTCTTTGAAATATTTCAGAAAAAATAAGTTTTAAAGCATTAAAAATGAATTTCTCTTGACATTAAGAAATTATTCTCCAAAGTAAAAGAAATAAAAATAAAAAATTGTTCATTACCGTTTGCGGACAAAAAGGAGGTGTGGCCAAGACCTGCACCAGTATTCACCTTGCTAGTGTTTGGCATTCTGAAGGCAAAAAAGTTTGCATAGTCGATGCTGACAAGAATAGATCAGCATTAGCATACTCCTCAAGAGGCAATCTTCCATTTCCAGTTTTTCCAGTTAGTTCAGCTGCTAAAGCATCAAGATCATCAGAAATCGTAATAACTGATGGACAAGCTAGCAGTGATCAAGAAGAACTAAAACACTTAGCGTATGGTTCAGATTTAGTAATCTTACCTACCACTGCGAAAGCAAGATCAGTAGAGTTAACTGTAGAACTAGCTAATTTATTAAGCGACTTAAAAGTTAATCATGCAGTAGTGATAGTAAAAGTTGATTTTAGACAGCAAAAAGCAGCACAACAAGCTAAATCAGCTCTAGAGAATTTTGGTTTATATGTTTTTGATACATTTATACCCTTACTTTCAGCGTTTGATAAAGCAGAAGCCTCGGGTAATGCTGTATTTGAAGCTGTAGACGATTTAGGTAGATCAGATCCTCGTCGAATGACGGGCTGGTCTGCTTATTGTTCAATTGCCTCACAAATTCCATGCCTGATTTCGAAGCCCTCATCCGACACCAACAACAACCAACAACCAATCAGCGCTTAAAAGTAGTAGATGCGCCTGATTTTCAGAAAGAAAAAAACGAAGAGCCAATAATTACAAAATCTGGATTATTCGTTAATTTCTTTGGAGGTTTTATAGGTTCTGTAATTGGAACTTTAACAATATTGTTCCTTTATATTAATGAATATCTACCAATAGATTTACTAAAACTCAAGTAGTATATTCGCTATTCATTTCTATATTAAGATAATCACTATAATTGACTGCAATAACTAAATTTATATTTTGCGACTATAAGCAAACTGTAAGCAACAGCACATGCTTTATGGAATATTCTGCGGATGGATCTAATGCATCATTATCGTAATTACTTTCTCTTTCTATTTCTTTCCTAATAAACCTTTTACATTATTTGATTGTACCTAATACATAAAATAAGAGGGCATTTGTTTGCCCTCTTCGAGTCGTATGCACCTCGCTGACTAAAAAGTCGATGAAGTGCTTTTGAATCCTGAATTATTTCTACTCCTACTGAACGGTAAAAGATAATCGCAACAACCACAAAGCACTTCTACTCGGGTAATAATACTCTATGAATTTCAAGTTAATAGGAGGAGAATATAAATATAAATCTAGGAGGTCTTATGAAACTATTCAATCAATTTAACATTCTTCCAAGATACTTAACTCCGTTTAATTATGCAGGATTAAACCTAAACGAAACCCCAAAAGAACTTGAGAAATGCACTCCTGAGTTTCAAAACTTTTGGGAGAAAGAATGTAGAGAACATCCAACAAATCAAAATTGTTTAATTTACTGCGACTGAGTTATTAATTTTTAGTCTTTATTAACAAAGGAGGTTTTATGAAACTAACTACCCCATTTACCATTCTCAATCGAACATTCAATGAGATGGATTTAATTAGAGATGCAATGAAGAAAAGAAAATTGGCAACTGAAAGATTGCATGATGATTATAGAAAAATGTTCAAAAACAAAGAACATCCAAGCATAGTTAACGGATATGTTTAACCTTATATGACTAAATTAAATTAGTAATAACAATTCCTAATGTAAGCAGGCCGTAAGCAAAATATATGTACTCTTCAAATCGATCACTATAACTACGTTTAGCATTACGTCGTATATTCGCTATTTATTTCAACATACTTTTTAGAAAGATCGCATCCCCAAGCTGTGCCTTTGCATTCTCCAGAATTTAGATTAATCATAATTTTTACAATATCATCTACTAAATATCTACCTTTCATTTTGGACCTAATATAGTTTGTGACTTTTTGAGAATCATATTTAGTTAACTTACCCTTTTCCAAAATCTGATGGTTACCTATATGTAAATCGACGTCATTTAGATTGAATTTAACGCCAGAATTACCTGCAGCAGAAATAATTCTTCCCCAATTTGGATCACAGCCATGTATCGCAGTTTTTACCAATGCAGAATTACATATAGATTTAGCAACGATAATTGCATCATCAATATTTTTTGTTCCCTGAACTAAAACTTCTAATAAACAATTTGCGCCTTCTCCATCCCTGGCAATATTTTTTGCCAATTTTTGACATACAATGTCAATTCCTTTTTGAATAATTGGCAAAAATCTTTTATCAATTTTATTTCCTGCATTTATTCCAACAAAAGAATCATTTGTGCTTGTCTCTCCATCAACTGATATTGCATTAAAAGATTTTTTTACAGCAATAGAAATCATTTTATCCCATTCTTCTTTCTCAATACCCACATCACACGTGAGGAAAGCAAGCATTGTAGCCATATTGGGATAAATCATTCCTGATCCTTTTGCTAATCCTGCTATTTTTATCTTTCTACCTTGAATAATCGTCTCTATTAAAACTTTTTTCAAAGTCAAATCAGTAGTTAAAATTGCTTCTGCTGCATTTTGAAAGTTATTCACTTTTAAATCACGCACTAAATCCGGTAAATTTTTTACTAAATCTTTTATTTGTATAGGAACACCAATCACACCAGTTGAGCACATTAAAACTTCTTCTTGTTTTATTCCTAAAAGTTCTGCAATCTTTGCCGTAGCAATTTGAAAATGTTGAATGCCAACATTTCCTGTACATGCATTTGCTTGACCAGAATTAATTAGTATCGCTCGTACAAACCCTGAAGATTTTTTAATCCTTTCCTCACAAATATCGACACAAGAAGCTCGAACTATTGATTGGGTAAACATCCCACTAAAAATACTTCCTTCTGGAGCAAGTATCAGTGCTAAATCTTTCTTATTAGAGGCTTTTAATCCAGCAGAAATCCCAGCAAAAAGAAAACCCTTAGGTGTTTCATTACCTTCATCAACAAACGACCAAATGGAATCAGACTGGCTCAATCTTTTTTTATATTTTTCATTCATACTAACTTCTCTTTAATACTAAAGAAATAGATAATTAGTTTATTATTAAATATATGGATATTATTCAAAAATTAAACAATAACCAAAGAAGAATTGGTTTAACAGGAGGTATTGCGAGTGGGAAGACAACCATAACAAATTACATTAGCAAACATAAAAAAATTCCTATATTAGATGCAGATAATTTCTCAAGAGAATTAATCAAACCAAACACATATGGATATAAAAAAATTTTAGACTATTTTGGAAATCAAATCATTGATAATAAGAACAATTCAGAGAAAGAAATCAACAGACAACTTTTAAGAAACATAATTTTTAAACATTCAGAAAGTAAAAAATGGATTGAAAAACTAATTCACCCCTTAATTAAAGAAAAAATGATTCAAGAATGCAGCAAATACAAAAATACTCAAACTATAATAATGGTTATTCCATTATTATTTGAAGCAAAATTTGAAGATATTTGCACTGAAATATGGTTAGTGAAATGTCCTAGAGAACTACAACAAAAAAGACTTATCACACGAGATAAAATTAGCGAAAAAGAAGCATATGAAGCGATAAGGCTTCAATCAAGTTTTGAAGAAAAAAGCAAACTTTCAGATATTATTTTAGATAATTCAGATGATCAAAATCAATGGATCAATACTATAAGAGAGCTTCTTTGAAGTTTTAGCTATTCAACTTTTCTGCAAGAAGTTTATTTGCAAGTTTAGGGTCGGCCTTACCTTTAGTTCTTTTCATGAGTTGACCAACAAAAAAACCAAGTAATTTAGTTTTGCCATTTCTAAATGCTTGAACTTCCTTTGGATGTTCAGTAATAAGTTCATTTATTATTGGTAAAATACTTGAAGAATCAGATATCATAGCCAGCCCTTTTTCTTCAACTAATTTTTTCGGAGAAATATTTTTTTGAATTAGTTCAGGTAAAATTTCTTTTGCAATTTTTCCACTAATAGTATTTTTTGAAATCATATTAATCATTTCAGCAAGATTTTTGGGACTAAGCTTTAATTCACTAAAACTAAGTTTGTTTGCTTTTAAATAGCCCACGATATCACTTGTTACCCAATTTGAAGCTAGTTTAGCCTCAGCACCATTGGCTACTGTTTCTTCAAAAAAGTTTGCCATGTTAATTTCATCAGAAATTACCCTTGCATCATATGCAGACAACCCAAATTCACTTACATATTTACTTCTTTTCTTTGAAGGTAATTCTGGTAGTTCTTTAAACCATATTTCTTTTTGGGCTTTTGTTATTTCAATTGGTCCTAAGTCAGGATCAGGGAAATATCTATAGTCGCTACTACCTTCTTTTAGTCTCATACTTTTTGTTAATTGCTTAGCTTCATCCCATAACCTTGTTTCTTGGAAAATTTCTCCTCCATTTTCATAAACTTCTATTTGTCTAGCTATTTCATAATCACAAGCCTTTTGAATTGCAGAAAATGAATTCATATTCTTAATTTCGACTTTTGTACCAAAAGGAGCATTAGGTCCTTTTCTAACTGAAATATTAACATCACATCTTAATGAACCCTCCTGCATATTTCCATCTGATACGCCTAGATATCTAACTGTTCTTCTAATCTCAGAAGCATATTCAGATGCCTCTTTACCTGTTCTAATATCTGGTTTACTTACAATCTCACAAAGTGCTATTCCAGCACGATTGTAATCAACTAAGGAATACTTAGAACCAGCTAATCTATCACTACCTGAATGAACTAATTTGCCTGCGTCTTCTTCCATATGTAGCCTTTCTATACCAATTTTTTTGATATAAGATTCTTTGTCTTTTTCTATTATTTCAACTTCTAACCAGCCATTCTCCGCTAGTGGCTCATCAAATTGTGAAATTTGATAATTTTTGGGCAGATCAGGATAAAAATATTGTTTTCTATCAAATTTACAATGTTCAGCAACATTTAAATTTAATGCTAAAGAAGTTTTTACAGCATACTCAAGAACAGTCTCATTCAAAACGGGAAGAGTTCCTGGTAAACCACAAACTACAGGATCTATATGTGTATTAGGTGCATCACCAAAAGCTGTTGAAGCAGATGTAAATATTTTACTTTTCGTATTAAGCTGTACATGAGTTTCCAAACCAATCACAGCTTCCCAAGATTCAAAATTGTTCATTATTAAAAGTCTCTTTATTAATATTATTGGATATAAAGGGAAAGAAGACCAAAACACAAATAAAAATATTAAATATTAAATGACTCAAGAAACAAAAAATTCAATTTTAATTATTGGCGGTGGACTAATAGGTTTATCTATTGCTTATGAATTTGCTAGAAATAATTTCAAAGTTTTAGTTTTAAGCAAAAACAGAAATGAATCAGCTGGATTTGTTGCTGCAGGAATGTTAGCTACTCATGCAGAAGGGCTCGAAGATGAATTACTAAAATTTGGCCAAGAAAGTCAAATTCTAATTCCAAAATGGATAAAAAGTATTGAACAAGATAGTAGTATTAAATGCGGTTTAAAACAATGTGGAATAGTAGTTCCTTTTAAAAAGGAAGCAGATCTTAAAGAATTTCCGACTTACAAATACGGCAAATATTTAGATCAAAAAGATCTTCAAACAGAAATTAATGGTATCAATCCTATTTGGGAATGTGGTTTGCTTTTTGAACAGGATGGTCAGATAGATAATCGAAGAAGACTGATGCGCGCGCTAGAGAGGGCATGCTCCTTGCATGGAGTCCAATTTCAAGAAGGATCAGAAGTAAAGGATTTGATAGTAGAAAAAAATAAAATTACTGGTGCAAAAGTTTTATGTGCAACAGGAGAAGTAAAAAGAATTAATTGTGAAAAAGCAATTCTATGTAGTGGTGCTTGGAGTAAAAAAATTTTCAACAAAATTCCAGTCTTTCCTGTTAAGGGTCAAATGCTATCAATACAAGGGCCAACACATTTTCTGAGAAGGGTGATTTTTGGACCAAAAACCTATCTAGTACCGCGTGATGATGGACTTATTGTCGTTGGAGCAACAGTTGAAAAAGATTCAAAATTTAATCAAGGCAATACTCCTAAAGGTATAAAAAAACTTCAAGAAGGCATTCTCTCGTTATTGCCTGAAGCAATTAATTGGCCACAAATGGAACATTGGTGGGGATTTAGGCCTTGCACACCCGATCTTCAACCAATACTTGGAAAATCAGAAATTGAAAACCTTTTTCTAGCTACAGGACATTACAGAAATGGGGTTTTATTCTCTGCAATTACAAGTAATCTTCTTTTTAAATTAGTGCAAAATAAAAGTCTCAAAGAAACAGAAAAAAACTTTTTAAAAAAGTTTAGTTTAGATAGATTTAAGATTTAAATTTTAATTTTCAGATCGCCATTTAGAATCTGAAGTTTCCCAATCACATATTTCCTCTTCGTTAAACCATAGATTAATTTCAAACTTTGCTGTATCTTCTCCATCAGAACCATGAATTATATTCCTCCCAATATCAATAGCTAGATCTCCTCTAATTGTTCCAGGATCTGCTTCAAGTGGCTTTGTTGAACCTATTAATTTTCTAGCACTTAAGATAACTCCATCACCTTCCCAAACCATTGCAACAACAGGACCACTTGAAATAAAATCAACTAAATCTCCAAAAAAAGGTCTTTCTTTATGTACTCCATAATGATTTTGAGCAAGATCTTTTGAGGGGATTAATTGTTTTAAACCAACCAACTTAAATCCTTTTTTTTCAAATCTGCCAATAATCTCAGCAACATATCCTCTTTGTACCCCGTCTGGTTTAATTGCAATGAACGTTCTCTCTTTGGTCATTTAATTAATAATCACTCTATGTATATTCAACTTTTGGGTGGTAACTTGGCAAGTAATCATTAAAATAAAAGATATTGTTTTGAGTTATTTTCAAAAACATTTCTTAATTACTAAAACATAAATTGACCAATTTTAAACCAAAAAAATTAAAGAAAAATTGGACTATTGAAGATAGTATTGCGACTTACAACATTGAAAAATGGGGGGATAAATATTTTTCTATTAATTCCAAAGGAAATATATCAGTAACCAAAGACATAAAATCAGAAAAAAAGATTGATCTTTTTAAGCTTGTCAAAGAACTTAAAAGCAGAGAAATAAATACACCATTAATTATAAGATTTAACGATATATTGAAAGATCGAATAAATTCATTACATGAAGCTTTTTTAAATGCAATAAAAACCTATAAATATAAGAATATTTATCAAGGCGTTTTTCCTGTCAAATGTAATCAACAGAAAAATGTATTGGAAAAGATAATAGAGTTTGGTAGCCCATGGAATTTTGGTTTAGAAGTAGGAAGTAAATCAGAACTATTAATTGGCCTTGCACTTCTTGAAAACCATAATTCATTATTAATATGCAACGGATATAAAGATCAAAAATATATCGAGATAGCAACTTTGGCCAGAAAGCTCGGCAAAAATCCAATAATAGTTATTGAACAACGAGATGAGGTCAAAAGAATTATTCAAGCAGTTCAGGATCTTAATGCGACTCCATTGATAGGGATTAGAGCAAAGTTATCAAGTAAAAGCAGCGGTAGGTGGAGCAAATCTATTGGAGATAATTCCAAATTTGGATTATCAATCCCAGAAATTATGTCAACAATAAAAGAACTTAAAGAAAGAAATCTGATAAACGAAATGAAATTGCTTCATTTTCATATAGGTAGTCAAATAAGTGATATTGCAGTGATTAAAGACGCATTACAAGAAGCTAGTCAAATATATGTTGAACTATGCAAACTAGGGGCCCCAATGAAATATATCGACGTTGGTGGGGGATTAGGTATAGATTTCGATGGAACTAAAACTTCCTCTAACACTTCTACAAATTATTCTCTCCAAAATTATGCTAACGATGTAATTGCAACCATTAAAGATTCATGCGAATTAAATAATATTGAGCATCCAACTATAATCTCAGAAAGCGGAAGAGCAATAATTAGTCATTGTTCAGTTTTAATTTTTAATGTCTTAGGAACAAGCCATGTAAGCTCCAAACTAAAAATTTATGATGAAAAAAATCAATCATTAATCATTGCAAATCTACTTGAAACTTTCTATGAAATAAAAAAACTTAAAAATAAAAAAATCAATTTATCACAAATCATTGAACTATGGAACGATGCAAAAAAGTTTAAAGAAGATTGCTTAGTCGCTTTTAGATTAGGATTTTTAAGTTTAGCAGAAAGAGCTTATGCCGAAGAACTAACCTGGGCTTGCGCAAAAGAAATTGCTAATACCCTCAATAATGATGAAATCAATCACCCTGATTTGTTTGAAATCACAGAAACTCTTGCTTCAACTTATTATGCAAATTTATCTATCTTTAAATCTATACCCGACAGCTGGGCAATCAATCAGATTTTTCCAACATTACCAATACATAGACACTTAGAAGAGCCATTCTGCAAAGGCAACTTTGCAGATTTAACTTGTGATTCAGATGGGAAAATAAATAGTTTTATTGATAATGGAAAAATTAAATCATTACTAAATTTACATAAGCCAGAGCAAGATAAAGATTATCTAATTGGGATTTTCATGACTGGAGCCTATCAAGAAGCATTGGGAAACTCGCACAATTTATTCGGCAATACAAACGTTGTTCATATTGATATAAATCAAGATGATTCATATAAAGTAAAAAATATCATTAAAGAGGACAGTAAATCTGAAATTTTGCAATTATTGGATTATAGTTCAGCTTCTTTGGTTGAATCTATAAGAATCAATACTGAATCAGCAATTGATCAAAAAAAATTAACTATTGAAGAGGCAAGGAAATTAATTGATCAAATAGAAATAAGTCTCAGAAAAAGTAGTTATTTATCAGAATAACTTTCTAATGTTTTTTTTAAATGATTTTTTGCATAATCTAAAGCAACACTTAATTGACCAATATCTTTGGCACCTGCTTGAGCAAAGTTAGGTTTTCCTCCTCCACCTCCCGAACAAATTCTTGCAATCTCGTTAATTAATTTACCTGCATGCAATCCTATTTTTACTACATCATCGCCAAAAGAAACTACAAATAACAACTTTTTATTTTCCGGATTTGGTATTCCCCCAAGAATAACTATTGCTTTATTTCCTAAATGAGAAGTTAAATTAAAGGCTGCAGATTGCAAAGAACTTCCATCTAAGCCATCAATCTGATTTACTAATATTGAAAAAGAATTTACTATTTCTGCGGATGATTTTAGAGAAGAGTATTTAAAATATGCAATTTCATCTTTCATTTTTTGTATCTCTTTATTCTTATTTACGAGTTCTACATGCAAATTATTAACCCTTTCAAAAAGTTGATTAGGATTTGCTTTTAACAAATCACTTAGTTGATTTACTAAAGCATTTCTGTCACTAAAATAATCGAAGGCTGATTGGCCTGATAATGCTTCGATTCTTCTTACTCCAGCTGAGATTCCTTCCTCACTAATTATTTTAAAAGAACCCAATTCAGATGTAGTTCTAACATGTGTTCCGCCACATAGTTCCATTGAAACGCCTGGCACATTAACAACACGTACTTCATCATCATATTTTTCTCCAAACATTGCTACTGCTCCCTTTTCAAGAGCCTCACTCTTGGACATATTTTTTATTTCTAGGGGATGATTTTCCATAATCCAAGAGTTAACTAGAGTCTCAATCTTAGAAATTTGATCTTTAGAAATAGGATTTGAAGAATTAAAGTCAAATCGCAATTTATTAAAGGCAACTAATGAACCTTTTTGCCCAACACTTTTATTAACAACTGATTTGAGAGCAGCTTGCAACAAATGGGTAGCTGTATGATTTGCAGCAGCCTTAGCTCTATTAGAGGATTGAACATTAGTCTTCACTGTTTGTCCAATAGTTAATATTCCTTTTTTGATCGTTCCATAATGCAAAAAAACATTTTTCTTTCGAATTACATTTTCAACTAAGACCTCTACATCTTTTGAAAATATCGTTCCAACATCACCAACTTGACCGCCAGATTCTCCATAAAAAGTTGTCTGATCAAGAACAATTAAAACTTCCTGACCTTCACTTGCTTTCTTAACCAATTTTGAATCCAGGAAGATACCTTTTATTTCAGCTTCCGAAAGAAGTGAATCATAACCATTAAAAACAGTTTTATTAAACAAATCTATTTCTCGCTCTAATGATCCCTCTAATGTCAAATCAATATTATTTGAAGCAGCTTTAGCTCTCTCTTTTTGTGCATGCATTTCTTCCTCAAAACCCTTTACATCTACACTGATACTATTTTCTTCAGCAATTTCAACAGTAAGTTCTAGAGGAAATCCATAAGTATCATAAAGTTCAAAAGCTTTAAAACCAGAAATTAATTTCTGCCCTGAAGAAATTAACTCATCTAGCAATTTCTCTCCCCGATCAAGAGTTTCTCTAAACCTTACTTCTTCAATTTTTATCTCATTCAAAATTAAATCATTATTATTTTTTAAATCAGGATAATTCTTTTGCATTAAATTAATCCCCACAGTAGCAATATGCGGTAAAAATTCATTTGTTATACCTAATAATCTCCCATGTCTGACCATTCTTCTAATAAGCCTTCTTAATATATAACCCCTGCCAAGATTACTTGCTGCTACTCCATCAGAAATTAAATGAATAATAGCTCTTGTATGATCGCCAATAATTTTTAAAGAAATTTTATTTTTTTCATCAGAAGAAAAATAATCAATATTTGCAATCTCACAAGTTTTTTGAATAATAGGAAAAATTAAATCTGTCTCATAATTATTTTTCTTTTTTTGCAATATTTGAGCCATTCTCTCAAGGCCCATTCCTGTATCAATATTTTTAAATTTTAAATCTGTCAATTTTCCACTCGAGTCGCGATTATATTGCATAAATACAAGATTATAAAATTCAATAAAACGGTCTCCATCTTCTAAATCAATATTCCTCAGGCCTTTTTCTGGCTTGAAATCGTAATAAAGTTCTGAACAAGGACCACAAGGACCTGTTTTTCCAGAAGACCAAAAATTATCTTTCTCACCTAGTTTCACTATTCTATCTGGATCAATACCAATTTCATCTCTCCAAATTTTTGCGGACTCCCCATCTTCATGAAAGACACTCACAATTATATTTTCAGCAGAAAGTTGATAAATATTAGTAACTAATTCCCAAGCCCACTGAATTGCCTCTCGTTTAAAATAATCTCCAAAAGAGAAATTACCAAGCATTTCAAAAAAAGTATGGTGTCTAGCTGTAACTCCAACGTTTTCTATATCGTTTGTTCTAATACACTTTTGACTAGATGTGGCCCTTTTTGATGGTCTTTCTTTTAAACCTAAAAAAACTGGTTTAAAAGGTAGCATTCCTGCGATTGTGAGCATAACCGTAGGATCATCTGGAATTAAAGATGCACTTGGAACAATTTTATGTAATTTTTTATTATAAAATTTTAAAAAAGCATGTCTTATCTCATCTCCGGTAATTATTTTTTTAATTAGTTGAGATGTCATTTATCCAGAATAAAAAGAACAAAAATTAAAGAAAAGCGTAATTTCGGTTATTTCGCAAAAATAATCACGCAGATTTATATTCTATATAACTAAAGTTAATTTATAAAGAGAATGATTCTATGATAGCCTCTGCCCAGACGAGTAATTCTAAATTGGCACAAATAAATAACAAGTTGACAGTTCAATCTCAAAAATTCGCTGATGATTCATGTGCCATAAGATCTTTGGATTGGGATCGCAGTAGATTTGATATTGAATTTGGTTTAAGAAATGGCACTACTTATAATAGTTTTATTATTAAAGGCGAAAAACTAGCAATTATTGATACTAGTCACGCAAAGTTTGAAGAATTATGGTTTGAAGAATTACTGAAAGAGGTAAATCCACAAGAAGTTGATTATCTAATTACAAGCCATACAGAACCTGATCATTCTGGTTTAATAGGCAATCTTTTAGAATTAAACCAAAATATCACAGTAGTAGGATCAAAATTAGCCCTTAAATTTATTGAAGACCAAATACATATTCCCTTTAAGCGTCTAGAAGTCAAAAGTGGAGAATTTTTAAATCTAGGAAATAATCCTAATAGCGGTTTAGAACATAATATTGAATTTATAAGCGCACCAAATTTACATTGGCCAGATACAATTTTTTCATATGATCACAGCACACATGTTCTTTATACATGCGATGCATTTGGGCTCCATTATTGTTCTGACGAGTTTTTTGACACTAATCAAAAAGAAATATATGATGACTTTCGTTTTTATTACGATTGCCTAATGGGTCCAAACGCTAGAAGCGTTCTTCAGGCAATTAAAAGAATAGATAAGCTACCTGAATTAAAAACGATAGCAGTTGGTCATGGGCCTTTGCTCCATAATCATGTCAATTTTTGGAAAGAAAAATATCTAGAATGGAGTAGCAATAAAAGTAAGGGAAATGAATTTGTATCAGTATGCTATATAAGCGACTATGGATATTGTGATCGACTAAGCCAAGCCATATCTCATGGAATAAGTAAAACAGATGCGCAGGTTCAATTAATTGATTTAAGATCTTCTGACCCTCAAGAATTAACAAGTTTAATTTCTGAATCAAAAGCGGTAGTTATCCCCACATGGCCAGTAGATTCAGATAACGAATTAAAAGAATCTCTTGGCACATTATTTGCAGCATTAAAACCAAAACAATTTACGGCTGTTTATGATGCATTTGGTGGAAATGATGAACCAATAGATTCCTTAGCAAATAAATTAAGAGAACTAGGACAGAAAGAAGCATTTTCGCCTTTAAGAGTTAAAAAAAATCCAGATCCTATTATTTATCAACAATTCGAAGAAGCTGGAACTGACTTAGGTCAATTGATCAACAAAAAGAAAAATATTGCCTCAATGAAGAGCCTTGATACAAATTTAGATAAAGCTTTAGGTAGATTAAGCGGAGGATTATATGTAGTTACAGCTAGCCAAGGAGAAGGTTCAACATTTAGACAAAGTGCAATGGT
This sequence comes from Prochlorococcus sp. AG-424-M03, assembly GCA_003213275.1. GTDB lineage: Bacteria > Cyanobacteriota > Cyanobacteriia > PCC-6307 > Cyanobiaceae > Prochlorococcus_A. The sequence continues at coordinate 34,393 of QCNH01000004.1, forward strand.
AGCAAGTTGGGTTAGTCAAGCAAGTTTTTCTCCACCCGGCATTACAGTAGCAGTAGCAAAAGATAGAGCTATTGAATCATATATGCAAGTTGGCCAAGGTTTTGTTGTGAATATCTTGCGAGAAGATAACTATCAAAAAATGTTCAGACATTTTTTAAAAAGATTTGCTCCTGGAGCTGATAGATTTGCAGATGTAGATTTAATTAGCAACATTGCAGAAGGAGGTCCAGTTCTATCAGATTCACTCGCTTTTTTAGATTGTAAAGTTAGTTCCAGACTGGAAACTCCAGATCATTGGATAATTTACGGAATTGTTGAAAATGGTAATGTCTCTGACTTATCATGCAAGACAGCTGTTCATCACAGGAAAGTTGCTAATCATTATTAAAATAAAATTTTAAAATGTCAGAAATTAATACAAGCTTACTTTCAAAAAATCAAACCTTATCAACATTTGAAATTAGTGAAAATTTAACTTGTATCAGATTCCTTGATCAAAATAAAGAAAGATTTGAACTTGAGTTCAATCTCGAAAAAGGGACCTCTTTTAATACTTTTTTAATTAGAAATAATGAAGAACTTTTTATTATTCATCCCCCTGAAAAACAACATTTAGATTCCTTTAATCAGGTAATCTCTAATTTTTGTGATCAATTTAAATTAAATAAAATTAACGTTATTTCTGGACATATCAATCCCCAAATTATAGAAACTATAAAAAACATTAGTAAGCAATTTCAAAACTTAACTATTACTTGCTCTAATCCTGGCTTTAAACTTATTTCCGAACTTTGGAATCAAAAAAATCCTAACTTAGAAAACTTTTATGAAATTCAATTACCCAAAATAAACATAATCAAAAAGGAACTTAATTTAGAATTAAATAACATTTATCTAGAGTTAATTCCTATTCCAACTGCAAGGTGGCCAGGAGGACTAATAGTTTATGAACGTAATCAAGAAATACTTCTAAGTGAAAAAATTTTTTCTGCACACATTGCATCTAAAAATTGGTCAGAAACAAATCGAGTTAGTACAGAAATTGATAGAAAACACTTTTATGATTGCCTAATGGCACCAATGTCTAATCAAGTGATATCAATAACTGAAAGAATTGCAGATTACGACATTAAAACAATCGTCCCATTACACGGTCCGGCTATTGAATATAGCTTAAAAAGCTTTTTAAATGACTACATTAGATGGGGTGAGAATCTCTCTACAAATAATCCTAAAATTGCTTTGATATATGCAAGTGCATATGGAAATACAGCTTCCATAGGTGATGCATTAGCTAAAGGGATCAATAGAACTTCAGTTGAAGTTGAAAGTATTAATTGTGAATTCACATCTAATGATGTACTTATACAATCTATCCAAAATGCTGATGGATATTTAATTGGATCTCCCACACTTGGTGGTCACGCGCCAACTCCAATCGTAAGTGCACTAGGAACATTATTATCAGAAGGTAATAGAGATAAACCAGTGGGAATTTTTGGTAGTTTTGGCTGGAGCGGCGAAGCAATAGATTTACTAGAATCAAAATTAAAAGACGGTGGTTTTCAATTTGGTTTTGACCCGATAAGAATAAAATTCAGTCCAAATAAACCAAAGATTAAAGAGCTAGAAGAAATAGGAACTCACTTTGGGAGAAAAATTATAAAAAAAGCTAAGAAAAAATCCAGAAAATCAGATACTGGAATGATTACAAGTAAAACGGATCCAAAGTTACAAGCTCTTGGAAGAGTAATTGGCTCACTTTGTGTGTTAACTGCATCGAAAGGGAAAGATGAGAATAATATTAAAGGAGCTATGCTTGCATCTTGGGTTAGTCAAGCAAGTTTTTCCCCGCCGGGATTTAGTATTGCAGTAGCTAAAGATAGATCAGTAGAGTCTCTCCTTCAAATTGGAGATTTATTTGCTTTAAATATTTTAGGTGAAAAAGATTTTAAAGAACCTTTGAAAAGATTCACTAAACCATTTGCCCCAGGAGAAGATAGATTCGAAGGATTAAATATTGAATTCACTCCTAATGATCAAATAATCATTCCTGAGTCTTTAGCATGGTTAGATGCTTCTGTGAAAGAGAGAATGGAATGTGGAGATCATTGGGTAATATACGCAGAAGTGCTACACGGTAATATATTAAAATCGGATAGTTTAACAGCAGTACACCACCGTAAAACTGGTGCTAACTATTAAATTTATTTATCTAATGTATGACTGAATCAAAAGATTTAATAATTATTACAGCTAGTTGTGGCAAAAATCTAGAACTTGCTGAAAAATTTCTTGAAAAAAGTAATGAACTTAAAATAAGTTCGGAGATTTTAGATCTTACGACTCTTGATATTCCACTATTTAATCCACGAATTCACAGCAAAGAAAATATTCCAGTTGAAATAGAAGAATTAAAAAAAAAGCTTTTCGCAATAGAAAAGTGGGTAATTTGCGCTCCTGAATATAATGGATCTATTCCTCCTATTCTCACCAACTTCATAGCATGGTTATCTATTTCGGGAGATGACTTTAGAAATTTATTTAATGGTCAACCAATTGCAATTGCAACATTCTCTGGAGGCATAGGGTTAGAACTACTTACCTCATTACGCATTCAATTAGTACATTTAGGAAGTCAGGTGTTAGGGAGACAACTTTTGTCCTCATATAGTAAACCGATAGATACCAAAACAATTGAAGATATTATCCAAAGACTATTACAAATGAAAAAATTAAAAATATAAACTTTAAAAATAAAAATTCATTTCATTTGTTTTCATTCCAAACTTTTAAAATTTCTCTTGCCATAGGGAGTGCATGTACAGAACCTCCACCTGGAGTATTTTGTGCAAAAGCAACTACTAGCAACTCACTATTTTCGGAAGGAGTAAAGCAAACGAACCAAGCGTGATCTAAACCTCCTTCACCATCTTCAGCGGTTCCAGTTTTACCTGACACTGGAGGTAAATTTGAAACTCCGTAATTAATGGATCTCCCCGTTCCAGACTCAACTACTTTCTTAAGGCCAGTTTTTATTAATTGCAAATTTTTTGGTTCAATATCAATTTGAATACGCTTTTCATCTAAAATATTGTCTCCATTTTTTTTAGTTAAATGGGGAGTAACTAGATAACCTCCATTTGCAATCGCAGCATATGCTCTAGCTATTTGAATTGGAGTTACTTGAACGACAAATTGTCCAATAGACATACTCGCAATATCTTCTGGAACCCAAGGAGTCCTACCTGCTTCGCCCCATCCTCTACCATCTTGAGCCCATTGCTTATTAGCTACTAAGCCCATGCTTTCTTGTTCAGAAATTTCAATTCCAGATAAAGAATTAAAACCAAGCTTTCGTGAAACAGCATAAATCTCATCAACACCTACACCATATCCGACTTGATAAAAAAAAGTATTACTTGAAACCCTTAAAGCATCTTCATATCCTATTACCCCGAAGCCTAAATCATTATGTTCTCTAAAACATTGACTACCATATGTAATACATGGTTTTGTTTCTAGCATTGTATCAATAGGAAATTTTCCACTTTCCAAGCCAGCTAAAGCGGTTACAATTTTCCAAACACTTCCTGGATCATAAGCATTTAATGCTCTATTAAAAAGAGGTTTCTCAGCAGAATTAAACAGCTTATTATATTCTCTCTCAGGCTTAAAATCCTTTGAGAAAAAATTTAAATCAAATGTAGGTTTACTCGCCATTGCAAGTATTGCACCATCCCTTGGATCCATAACTATTATGGCTCCAGCTTTTTTTTCTAGCAGTGCTTCCTCGGCAACTAATTGCAAGTTCATATCAATAGTTAATTCAATATCATTACCTTGCCTTGATGGTTTAATCCCCAATGATCTTTGAAATTTACCTAAAGAATTAACTTCAACCATTTCTCCACCCCATTCACCTCTAATTAAATCTTCATAAACATATTCAATTCCAGTTCTTCCTATTAAATCATTTAATTTATAACCCTTCTTAGATAAAAATTTATATTCTGATTCGGTGATTGGCTGAGTATAACCAATTACATGAGCAGCAACAGATTGATAGGGATAATTTCTAATTAATTTCGTTGCTATTTCAAAACTAAATAAATTATCTTCATTTTCCTTAAATTTTATTAATTGATCTACTTTTAAATCATCAAGAATAGTTACGGAAAGTTTTTGATTTTTTTGACCATCAAAATATTTTTTTTGAATTAAATTACTATCAAGATTTAACAAATCAGAAATCCCTAATTTATGTTTTTCCCAATTACTTTCTTTTACTGTTTGAGGCTTTAATATTAAAGAATATTTAACTCTACTATCTGCTAAAACATAACCATTTTTATCCAGTATTCTCCCGCGTATTGGTTGAGAGGCAATAAGTCTAATCCTGTTCTCATCAGACATTTTTTTAAAAGATTCATAATTTAAGATTTGTAAAAAAATCAATCTTAATAAAATCAATAAAAAAGAAATAGAAGAAAAAATAATTAAGACTAATGGTTGTCTTTTTAATGAAATAAGTTTTTTGTTAGAGCTACTTTTTATCAAAAATATAAAATTTATCTAAATATTTTTTTTTCCAATAAAAGAATGGTTGAACTTATCTCTTTAAGTCTAGTAATTAAATTTTTATACGCACTATCTTCAGTATTGAGATTAAAGTCATCATTTTGAAATTTATTTGAGGTCAATTCTTCACTCATAAAACTTATACTTTTAAATTTATTATTCCAATTAATATAATTTTAAATAAAAAATTTATTTTTTCAAAATAATATTAAGCCGGATACTATAAAAATATTATGAACAAATTAATTAAATTGATCCATCTCTTGTTCAAAATAAGGATTACAACTATTTTTAGATATTCCTAAAGACCAACCAATGAATGATGAAATAAATATCGTAACGATTAATGGGAAAATAGCTTGCTGAGTATTTTCAAGACTAAACCATTCCCTCCAGCTACTCAAAAACCTTTCTCTTTGAAATTTTCTTTTTTCATGTTCTAGTAATCTTGCTTTTTTGGCAAAAGATTTTGTAACCCACTTTTCAAAAGGTATCTTTTTTATAATTGCCATTTTTCTCTCAACTTCTAATAGCTGTCCTGCACTAAGATAAGGGTGAAATGTACTTATCAATTCCAGAGTTTTTAAAAACATCTCAACAGCCGCATCTTTTATGTGTTTTTCCTCAATACTTAAATCATCCCACTCTATTTCTGGATAAAAACGATTCCTATTAGATTGAATTTGCTCCTCTGACATTTGCCCAGGTTCACGAAGCCATCTATTAGTATTTTCATCAAACCTTCGCCAATACAAAAAAGGATTAATAAAAATTGTTTTACCTGCTATTTTTATTACATCTTGTTGAAGATGATTAGTTATCTTTCTTTTCGATTTTTTCAATTTTATTAGAAGTCAAAATTTATAACCTAATTTAAGATTATCTTTTATTGACTATTTTTCCAGAAATTTCAAATAATGTTTCCTATTCATATTAAGTTATTGATAATTTCCAACGCTTTTTTAAATAATTACAGTATTCGCAATTTAAAGAAGGTTTGGGGAAAATATCCGAACGTAATAAATTAACCGTATCAATTACCTTATTTTCTACCCATAATGTACAACAATCTAATCTAATTAGATGTACATCAAAATTTAATTGGTTTTTAAAAAACTCTTCATTTTTCTTTCCATTAAAATACAAAAGATAAGCTTCTTTAGCAACTTGAAAACCGTTTTTTTTAAATAACCACTGATACATTTCTAATTGTCTCTTATATGCTTTTGCATATTCGTATTTATTAAAAGTCTCAACCCAATCAAAATTATTCCTAGATGTTGCTTTTACATCAATGATAATAAGATCACCATTTTTTTTCTGCCAAATATCATCCACAGCTCCACCAAAATCATAATTATGTTCAATTGACCTGTATCTTATCCCTTGAAAATTACTTCTCCAACGTTCTAAATCTTTGTGTTTGAAAGGAACAGCATCAATACCATGTTCTATAAATAAAGGATGCGGCTCCTGAATTTTTCTGTAATAATCAAATTCATTTTTGCATAAATTATCTACAGCTATATTTAGCGTAAATGGTAATGATGGTGGTTTTATTTGATATTTTTTATCAAGTACACAACATCTTGGACAACTAATATATTTCTCAACAGTAGATCGACTTAATTTAATAATCTTGCTCATTATGATTCATATCTCATTTAAAATTGTCTTACATATAATAAGTTCCTTAAGTGTTCTTTGAAAATTTGTTAATTTACTCCCACTCAATAGTTCCATTGCTCTAATCCCGCACTATGACAGGGGTGAATTTTGCGTGACAAACCCATGACAAACCGAATAATTCCTAACATTATGTAAATTAAACTAACTTATTGAAGTAATTGTAGAGAATTCGTTAGGAAAGACCACCATTTTTTGCATTCACAAAATAATATTCAGGAGTTTTGAACGAATACTATAATCAAAACTAAGTGATGAATTTTTCTCAAAAATGAAAAATTTTGAGGGGTCATAATAAATACAAAAAGAAAAGTAATTATGAACAATCGTAATTCTAAAGAACAAATAATTAATCAGGCAATTAAATTTCATTTACAAGGGAATATTCCAGAAGCAACAAAATATTATAAATATTGTATTAATCAAGGATTTGAGAATCATATAGTTTTATCTAATTATGGAGCGATTTTACAAGGTCTAGGTAAATTACAAGAAGCAAAATTGTCATATCGCAAAGCAATTAAACTAAAACCTGATTTCGCAGATGCTTATTCAAATCTTGGGAATATTTTGAGGGATCTTGGGAAATTACAAGAAGCAGAATTATATACCCGCAAAGCAATTGAACTTAATCCTCGTTACGCTAATGCTTATTATAATCTTGGGATAATTTTACAAGGTCTAGATAAATTACAAGAAGCAGAAATTTCATACCGCAAAGCAATTGAACTTAATCCTGATTTCGCAAAAGCATATTCAAATCTTGGGAATATTTTGAGGGATCTTGGGAAATTACAAGAAGCAGAATTATATACCCGTAAAGCAATTGAACTTGATCCTAATTTCGCAGAAGCATATTCAAATCTTGGAAATGTCCTAAGTGATCTTGGGAAATTACAAGAAGCAGAATTATATACCCGCAAAGCAATTGAACTGAATCCTCGTTACGCTAATGCTTATTTAAATCTTGGAGGCATATTGACAAATCTTGGCAAATTACAAGATGCAGAATTATCTACTCGTAAAGCAATTGAATTGAATCCTAATCTCGCAGACG
>QCNH01000005.1 GCA_003213275.1 Prochlorococcus sp. AG-424-M03
GGCAATCTATTAGTGATTGGGGAGAAGATAATATAATTAAGGGTGATGAAACTATTTTAATGTTTTTACCCAAAGATGAGAATTCAGGAATTGTCTTACGAGATAAAGGTTACACTGAATCCGTTATTTCATCTTCAAATTATTTTATTGACGAACAAAATAATTTAAACATTAAAACTATTTACAAATCAACAGTTTCCGAAGAGAGAATTTGCTTTTTATCGACTCACATAAGATCTAGATTTTCTACTATTAGAAATCAGGAAAATAATTCAATAATACAAACTTCCCATACTTCAGAAATAAGAAATATAACTAATTTAAAAGATTAATTATCCTTTCAAATTGAAACTCTGTTTCACAAATTAAATCAGGAAGAAATCCTTTCTTACCTTGCATATTGTTAACTGTAGACTTTAAATCAGAGATGGTTGCATCTCGCATTAATTCAATAACCCTTATTGCATTTGTTAAAGGCACCCCAAGAGCAAGATAAGTATTTTTAAGATCCCTTAAACAACTTTTTTCTAAAACTGATTCGTCATTAGAAATTAAAAGATAAGAAACAATCCTCAGAATTATTTCTCCATCTCTTAAACAAACGGACATTTTATTCGTAGTATCTAAAGATATTTTTGAATTAACTGAATCTTGATTTTCGCAAATCATTGCCGTTACAGCATCTGCTGCAATTGCATGTGAGTTTTTGGTTATTGAGTTTATTGAATCTAACCTTGAGTTAGCACTATTTATAAATTCTTTTATATTACTTAAATCATTTAGTTTCTTATCAGCGGACAATAATTGATTATTCTTTGAAACTGACATTCCTAAATTAAAAAATTAAAACTCGCATTTTAGAATAGTACAAAGCTAGTAAAAACAATACAATTTAGAAATTAACGCAACGCTTCTTAATTAATAACTTCATTCCAAAGTGATAATTGAAATAATTTCAATAAAAAAATTTTTTCCGCTAAGATAAAATTACATTTTAATAGAGTTTTGGATCAGCAAGATTTAAAATTATCAAAGAAACTTATTTCATCTTACAAAAAGAGATTAGAAAAAGAAATTCTTGATAGAAGTCTGAGATTAAGAATGCCTCAAAATAAATTTGAAGAAATAATTAAGAACAATAATGAACTTATTAATTTAAAAAAAGCTTTAGAACAGCTAGAAACAGAATCCGAATCCCAAAGTAAAGTCTGATTTTTGAAAAAACCTTCCAAAAGTGCCTCAAACCAACAATTTTCTTTTTAAGTCTTTAAACAATGAGCAACTTCAAGCAGTAAACCATGTGTTTGGTCCACTATTAGTTGTAGCAGGTGCAGGTAGCGGAAAAACTAAAGCTCTTACCCACAGAATTGCAAATCTTATTGAAAATAACTCTATAGATCCATATAACATTCTTGCAGTCACTTTTACTAACAAAGCTGCTAAAGAAATGAAAGCAAGGTTAGAAGTTCTTCTCGCACATGAATTAGCTTTAAACCAATTTGGTCAGCCTTGGTCAACTCTAAATGAAATTGATCAAAATCAATTAAGAGCAAGTGTTCACCAAGAGAGACTTCAGAATCTTTGGATCGGTACTTTTCATTCGCTATTCTCAAGACTTCTGAGATACGATATTGAAAAATATAATGATCCAGAAGGATTAAAATGGACAAGGCAATTTTCAATTTACGATGAAACAGATTCTAAAACATTAGTAAAAGAAATTATCAGTCAAGATATGAATCTTGATCCCAAAAGATTTGATCCTAAAAAGATTAAAAGATTAATTAGTAATGCTAAAAATCAATGCTTAACTTCGAATGATCTTTTAGAAAAAGCAGATAATAATTTTGAAAAAATAGTTGCAGAGGCCTACAAGAGATATAGGATTTCACTTTCAAAAAATAATTCTTTAGATTTTGATGATCTTCTACTTTTGCCTGTTTTCTTATTGAAGCAAAATGATGTGGTCAGGGACTACTGGCACAAAAGATTTCAGCATATCTTAGTTGATGAATATCAAGATACGAATAGGACACAATATGAACTTATAAAATTAATTACTGCTGGGAATACTGAACCAAAAAATTTCTTTAATTGGGAGGATAGGTCAATTTTTGTAGTAGGGGATGCTGATCAAAGTATTTATAGTTTCAGAGCAGCTGACTTCAGAATCTTAATTGGTTTTCAAGAAGATTTTAAAAATTCTTTTAATGAGGAGCCCAAAGCATCTTTAATTAAATTAGAAGAAAACTATAGGTCATCCTCTAATATCCTTGATGCCGCAAACTCACTAATTGAAAACAACTCTGAAAGAATTGACAAAGTTTTAAGGGCTACTAAAGAAAAAGGAGAGCTTTTAAAGTTACTCAGCTGTGATGATGAAATTTCTGAGGCAGAGGCAATTACCAATAAAATAAAATCACTCACTAATTATAATCAGCAACCAATTTGGAAAAATTTTGCAATCTTATACCGAACAAGAGCTCAATCAAGAGTATTAGAGGAATCTCTGGTGAGGTGGCGCATTCCTTATACAATTTTTGGAGGGTTGCGTTTCTATGATAGAAGAGAAATTAAAGATGCAATAGCATATTTGAAAGTACTGGTTAATTCTTCAGATAACGTAAGTCTTTTACGTATCATAAATGTTCCCAGAAGAGGAATTGGTAAAACTACTATTCAAAAGCTAAATGAACTATCTAATAGGTTAAATATTCCATTATGGGAGGTCATTAATGACAAGCAAAGTCTTGAAGAAACAATAGGCAGATCATCAAAAGGAATTAATAAATTTACTGAAGTTATGAATGATTTACTTTGCTATCTAGAAAATTCAGGCCCTGCTCAACTTCTACAACTAATCTTAGAAAAAAGTGGTTATTTAAGTGATTTACTAGCTAGTGGGACAGAAGAATCAGAAGATAGAAGAAATAATTTACAAGAACTAATTAATGCAGCTACCCAATATGAAGAAGAAACAGAAAATGGAGATGTAGAAGGATTTCTTTCTACAGCCGCCTTAACAACTGATAATGATAGCAAGAAAAATAATCCCAACTCTGTTACCCTTATGACTTTACACAATAGTAAAGGTTTAGAATTTAAAAATGTCTTTATAACTGGGATGGAACAAGGTCTCTTCCCTAGCCATAGATCAATAGATACTCCCTCACTGCTCGAAGAGGAAAGAAGATTATGCTATGTAGGTATTACTAGAGCTAAAGAAAGAGTTTTCTTAAGTCATGCTAGAGAAAGAAGATTATGGGGCGGAATGCGTGAAGCAACAATTCCTTCAATATTTCTGTCTGAAATACCTGAGGATTTAATCGATGGGGAATTACCCCAAACTGGTGGAGCTTCAATTAGAAGAGATTGGCATCTTGATCGTTTAACGAGAGTTGATCGAAACAATTCAAATGAATTTGTTAATAAACCAATAAATGCAGTAAGAAAGTTATATTCAGGACCCAGCAAAGGGAAAAGCTGGATAGTTGGAGACAAGCTAATTCACTCAAAATTTGGGAAGGGCGAAATTATACATATTTTTGGAAGCGGTGAAAAAATATCTTTGGCAGTAAAATTTGGTGATAAAGGAAGTAAAATTCTTGATCCTAGATTAGCTCCAATTCGATATATAAATTAGAACCCATGAATGATATTTCTGAATATATCCACGGAGAATTAAAAAAAATTCCATTTAATCTATATAATCTAATTAACAAATACATAGAATCTGAAAAAAATACTAGAGTAGCTTTTGTTGGAGGTTATTTAAGGGATTTATTAATTAACAAATTTCATGAAAACTCTTTTTCTGAGCCTATAGATATAGACATAGTTATTGAAGGTTCCTCTATTTCGCTGGCACAATTCATAAAAAGAAATATTGTAAATGTTGAGGTTTGTCTAATCAAGGAATTTAATTTATACAATACTGTAGAACTAAATATTAATGACTTTAAAATTGATATAGCATCTGCAAGAAAAGAAATTTACCCTGCTCCAGGGTTAAATCCAACTGTAACCAACACTAATATTGAGGAGGATCTTAGGAGAAGAGATTTCACAATAAATACAATAGCCTTCGAGGTTTCAACAAGAAAAATTTATGATCATTATGGAGGAATTGCTGATATCAAGAGTAAAAATTTAAACTTGCTTCATAATAATAGTATTTCAGATGATCCCAGTAGAATAATTAGATGTGCAAAATATGCTTCAAGGTTAGGTTTTAATATTTCAAATAATTCTCTCAGACAATCGCAAATAACAATTAAACAATGGCCATGGGAATGTTCAGAAACTAATAACAAAATGTTTTTCCCACCAGCACTTGGAATACGAATAAGAATGGAACTATCTGAAATATACAAATACGATAACTTGAACAATGTAGTTTCGATAATTCATAAATGGGGAATCATCTCAATTTTAAATGAAAATATAGAGGTCGATAAAAAGTTTTTAAGGGGACTAAATTGGATGAAGAAGTTGAATGGAAATTACATTTTATTCTTGTTAAAAGATGCAGAAGATTTAGAACAAGCATGTCAAAGATTTTTGATAAATAATAGTGAAAAGAAAATATTAGAAGATTACTTAAATATAAAAAAGATATTAAAAACTAATCAAGATAAATACTTACATTATTCTCCATCAAGTTGGACAGAATTTATTGAAAAGAGAAACCTCAATGAAGAAACAGTCAAATTATTAATTTGTGATGGGGGCATATTCTGGCGAAAATTGTTTAGGTGGCTATTTATTTACAAATACATAAAATCCAAAAAAGATGGAGAAACCTTAAAAAAAGAAGGATGGGAACCAGGGAAGGAAATGGGAAAGGAAATCAAAAGATTAAGATATTTGGAAATTGACAACTTGACTAGAAATTGAATTACATTTTTATAACTTCTCCAACCTTGTACCATTTATCTTTTAAATTATTTTCATATTTAGGATTACAACTAATCAATAAGGGGCCACATGTTTGCGGATCTAATAGTAATGATATTCTTTCGTTAAAGGTCTCTTTATCCAATAAATTTTCATTTAAAAAACTAATTATCCTTTTTTGCTTATTTTCCTTGTAAATTTTGTCAAAAATTTCTTTATTAGATTCAAAAAAAGTACTTTTAATATCTTTTCTTATCAAATCAAATACTCCAGGATAAGCTTTAAATGCAAATAAATCTAATAACACTTTTACAGGTTCAAGATTATTTCTTTCCCTAAATAAATTAGATGATTCAACCATCTCTTTAAGGTGTCCAATAAAACCATATCCAGTAATGTCGGTAGCAGCATTGACTAATGATTCTCTAAATTTATCTTGAAAAAAATAAATTTCATCAATCAAGTATTGCTGACTCTTAACTAAATTATTAATTATTTCAGAAGAACTCCCTAGCATATTAATATTTTGCATTTGACCAGCAAAATAAATCCCAACTCCGAGTGGTCTAGACATCATAAGTATATCTCCATCATTCATTCCAGATTTAAGCCATGGTTTTGCTCCATTTTTCAAGATGCCTTGGACAGTTAAAGAAATATCTATTCCTAATGAATAAGGTTTATTTACTAAACCTCTTGTCTCGAAAGTATGGCCTCCAATTAATTGACCGCCATGATCTTCAACTGTTGATTTAATCCCTTGAAGACATTGAGTAAAGAGATAACTCTGAAATTCTCTTTCAACTTTTGGTAATGATATTAAAGCCTGTGCGGATGAGAGTTGTGCTCCAGAAGCCCATAAATCTGAGCATGCATGCAAAGTAGTAATTTTTGCATTAAGCCAAGGATCACTTACCAAAGCAGGGAATCCATCTACACTTTGTAAGATAATATCTTGATCATTTTGATAGATCTCAACTGCATCTTCAGGGGATGAAGCAAAACTATCTAAATTAGAATTGATTAATGATTTATTTAAAACTAATTGAGGTATTTTAGCTGCACATCCCCTGCAATCATTCAATGAAACATTTTTTCTACTACTAAGCATAATTAGGCTTTTTGATCTGAACTTTTTAATAAAGTTCAGATCAATTTTTTCCTTTAGAAACCAAATAAGAAAAGAAGGGCCAAAAACAAGATTTCTATAAATTGCAAAAGCCTTTGGATGATGGCTTGGGAATACATTAACTATTTGCAATCCAAACCTTTGAGGAGACCATTTTTTTAAAGATCTCCCTTCTATATCCTTTTTTAGATTTTGGACTAATGTATTTACAACTTTTACTGCATAAACACCAGATGCTGGTCTTTTTGCTGAATCAACAACTGCGCAATCACCAGTAGCAAATATTCCGGAGAATCTTTTAAACTGTAAATTCTGATTTGTAATTATTCTGCCATAAGAATCCGAATCTAGTAATTTTTTTTGTACCCATAAAGGAGATTCATTGCCAGTACATAAAAGAATCTTGCCATAATCAAAATTAAGGTCTTCAACTAAATCAATATTTGAGTTTCGTAAACTTTTTAGAATTCTATTATTAATTTTTCTTGAATCACATAATAGTTTTAATGATCTACCTCTCCATCTTTTTCTCAACGCATAAGAGACTTCAATTGCAGCAAGACCACTTCCAACAATTACAAAAGGAAGTTCTTTAACTGAGTCTAAAATATCCTCCTTTTCTATCAAGTCATAAGCTTTTAAAAAAGGTTTAATTGAAAAAGCTTTTCGATTTTTTACTAGTGTCTCAAATTCTCTTGGAATTTTTGTTTGACTTCCATAATTAAGAACCAAATTCGAATAATCCACTGAGGGTCTATTACTTAAAACAATTTTCTTTAAATTGAAATCAATATCTTTTACTTCTTCTTCTATAAAAGATAAATTTGCATTTTTTGCTAAAGATTTTATATCAATTAAACTCTCTTCTATAGAAATTGATTTTGAAATCACCGATGGGAACATCGCCGAATAAACCAAATGAGAATCTCTAGATATAATTGAAATAGGAATTTCTGGCATTAATTTCGGACTCATTATCCATTTCTTAATTAAAAGAACATTTGTGTGTCCTCCTCCAATTAGTACTAGATGATTAAACGTCATTTACATCTCAATGAATAAAGAACATTTATTGCCAATTGAAAAATCAAGATTAGGAGTAATAGGTGGGAGTGGATTCTACTCAATGGATAAAATAGAGTACCTAAGAGAAATAGAAATCAATACTCCCTATGGTAAACCTTCTGATTCAATAAGAGTATATAATCTTGGGAATCTAGAGATAGCATTCATTCCTAGACATGGCAAAACACATAGATTAAATCCTACTGAAATCCCTTACAAAGCTAATATTTGGGCTCTAAGATCAATAGGAGTTAGATGGATTATCGCTCCATCAGCAGTTGGTTCATTACAGGAACAGATAAGACCACTTGATATAGTGGTGCCAGATCAATTTATAGACAGGACAAAAAATAGACCTGCAACATTCTTTAATGAAGGGGCTGTCGCACATGTCTCTATGGGAGATCCTTTTTGTACAAATTTATGCAGAATATTGGGTGAAGTTGGAGAAAAAAATATTCCTAGCGGCAGACAATTACATAAAGGAGGAACTTATTTAGCAATGGAAGGACCAGCTTTCTCAACACGCGCAGAATCTAATTTATATAGAAGCTGGGGATGTTCAATAATAGGAATGACAAATCATACAGAGGCAAGATTAGCTAAAGAGGCTGAAATAGCTTACTCCTCCTTATCTATGGTTACTGATTATGATTGCTGGCATCAAACCCATCAAGAAGTATCTGTAGAGATGGTTCTGGATTATCTTAGGTCGAATACTGAAGTGGCTAATAAAATAATATTTGAATTAGCTAAAGTAATTGAAAAAGAAAGACCAAAAAGCAAGTCTCATTCTTCATTAAAAGATGGCTTAATAACCCAAAAAGAAAATATCCCTAATTTAACAAAGAAAAAATTAGAGATATTTATGGATTGTTATTGAATTTTTTCTATTACTTGAACAACGTAACAAGTAAATAATTTAAGCTGAACCTACTCCATTATAAGATCCATAGAAGAATATTCCTAAAACGAAGATAACTGCAATACCACCTGCGGTAGCAACAAGCCATAGAGGAAGCGTGCCCTCAGTCCATCTTCTTTCCCATGCTACGGCTGGTCTACCATCTGGTAACCTATCTGGGATTCTGCCATCAGGCCCTTTTAATTTACTCATAATTTTAATTTAGTTGAAGAAATAACTGGAAAATAAAATTCCCAAAACAAAAACTGATAATAAACCTAGGTAAAGGCTTGTGCGATTAAGTTCTACAGGAACTTTGTTCGGATTTTCGTTTACTTGCATAATAATTAAAGTTAACGTCTGATAAATTGCATAGCTGCAATAGCACCTAAGAAAAATACTGAAGGTATTGCAAGAGCGTGAACTGCAAGCCAACGAACAGTAAAAATTGGATAAACGCGGACTTCTGCAGCCTGCATTGGAGCTTGTGAATTAGTCATTTTATTTTGTTCTTAAATCTAATTGAGATTTAGCGTCATACCTTTGAGTAACAACAGGTGCCTTAGATTCAGATGCTTGAAAGTAGCTATCTGGACGAGGAGTTCCAAAAGCATCATAAGCTAGGCCTGTATATACAAAAAGAAAACCTGCTATGAAGATTGCTGGAAGTGTTACTGCGTGAATAATCCAGTATCTAACACTGGTTATTATTTCAAAGAATGGGCGTTCACCCGTTGATCCTGCGGCCATAATCACAATTATTTACCTTATGATCTTACAAGGTAAAATCATATGTTTGCGAAGATATTAAGAGCTTGGTTACAGACAGTTGCTAAATTGATGCAAAATTAAGGTTTTTTTTATTTTTTATTAATAGTTAAATTTAACCTTTCCACTTAAGTATATAGCCACGCTCTCCAAGAATAAAGCCTTTTTTAATTGCAATTTGATCTTTATCTAGAAAAACTATTTTTATGTAGTTTGTAGGCAATTCAGAAGCAATAGGATCTAGATTCCAAGTTTTTCCTTGATCTTTACTTACTATTAAAGTCCCATTCCCCCCGCCTGCCCATATATAACCATTTGGATCCCATCCCATATCAAGATAATTGTATCCATTAAGAATAGGTATAATAGGCTTTGACCAACTGTCTAAGTCATTATTATCTTCATTAAATCTAATTTCCGCACCTCTAGAAAGCATCCATAAATTTCCTTCTGGTGTAAAACCAATACTCTGAACTCTTTTACTGCTTGCTCGTTGGTGAGCTATCCATGAATCACTATTCTTTTCCAAAGTAGAAAAGAAATTACCCAGACTACTAACACTTACATAATCACCTTTATTAGTTCTTCTTAAATCTCTTACCCCACCTGAACCAGTAGCATCAACAACTTTTGCATTCCATGAATCTCCACTATCTGAAGTTTTATAGATTGCTCCTGCAGTTGTAGCTAGTTCTGCAACTCCATCATCGACAGTTGTTATCAGAAATGGTTGGCCTGGTAATTTGTTACCTAATGATAGACGAGTCCAATTTTTTCCAGCATCAAGTGTATGCATAATCAACGAGGGCTGACCTATTAACCATCCCTCTTCACCTTTAAAATCAATATCTATCAAACGAAAGTTTTCTTCACTCGGTAAATCTAAATTTCTTTTTTTCCACGTTTCTCCTCCATCATTTGATTCCATAATAAGTCTGTTAGAACCTACTAAAAATCCATTGTTGTTATCTATGAAATCAACATCAAGAGCATTAGCCTGATCCTCAAACTGAATTGTTTTCCAAGGGCTGCTATCACTCATCATGACTCCTGTAGATGAACAACTGCTCAATACAAAGCAAAGAAGTATAGATAACAAAAGATTGGGAATACTCGTAATAAATTTTTTCATTTAACTATATTAATGCAAAGAGTACAAAGAAAGGAAGCATGCCGCTGCAAATGCTAGACCTCCAAAAATTAATATATTTTTTTGGCCAGAAGGTAAGCTATTGAAACCAAATCCATAAGTTAAATTTTCTTCAAAACCACTAGGTTTAGATTTAGGACCTATATCTTTATAAAAATTCTTGCCAGCTCTGCAAACTGGGCAAGCAAAAGTATTACTATCCAACTCTGAGAATGGTGTATTTTTGGGTATATTTAATTTTTTATTTCCTTCAGACGGATCATAAATG
Source organism: Prochlorococcus sp. AG-424-M03 (assembly GCA_003213275.1). Classification (GTDB taxonomy): domain Bacteria; phylum Cyanobacteriota; class Cyanobacteriia; order PCC-6307; family Cyanobiaceae; genus Prochlorococcus_A. The sequence goes on from QCNH01000005.1 coordinate 10,181, forward strand.
TATCCACAACTTCTACATTCGAATCTATTTTGTTCTAAATTGATAAGAGGTTGTTCAACATTTATTACTGAAGAGTTTTCAGAAAGTTTTTCTTTCTCAAAGTTTTCAACTATTTTGTTTTCCTCAGAGGCTGGTTGAATGTTTTCACTCACGGTTTATTATTGTTCTTTAAGAACTTTAAAAGATTTTGCTTAATTAAGCGAATTTTATTCAAAATTAATTTCTAAGATGTTTTTATTAACTGGCTATGAATATTTTTTAGGTTTCCTTTTAATTGCCGCTGCTGTACCAATATTAGCTCTAGTTACTAATTTTATAGTTGCGCCTAAAGGCAGAACTGGGGAAAGAAAACTAACTTATGAATCAGGAATGGAGCCTATTGGAGGAGCATGGATTCAATTTAATATTCGTTATTACATGTTCGCCCTAGTTTTCGTTATATTTGATGTAGAAACAGTATTCCTTTATCCTTGGGCTGTTGCCTTTAATAGATTAGGCTTATTAGCATTTATTGAGGCATTAATTTTCATAGCGATACTTGTGATCGCACTAGCCTATGCATGGAGAAAAGGTGCTTTAGAATGGAGTTAAAAAATTGAATCCACAATTATCCCCAAAAGCAATTAGAGAAATCAGAGAAGGAACTTGCAATCAGCTTGGTGCACCACAAGTAACGACAGATTTAAGTGAAAATATTATCCTAACAAGCTTAGACGATCTTCATAATTGGGCTAGATTAAGTAGTCTATGGCCTCTCCTTTATGGTACTGCTTGTTGTTTTATTGAATTTGCTGCGCTAATTGGATCTAGATTTGATTTCGATAGGTTTGGATTAGTACCGAGAAGCTCTCCAAGACAAGCAGATTTATTAATAGTTGCAGGGACGGTAACAATGAAAATGGCTCCAGCTCTAGTAAGACTCTATGAGCAGATGCCTGAGCCAAAATATGTGATTGCAATGGGTGCTTGTACCATTACAGGAGGAATGTTTAGCGCAGATTCTACTACTGCTGTAAGGGGGGTTGATAAATTGATACCTGTTGATTTGTACCTTCCGGGATGTCCTCCAAGACCAGAAGCCATTTTTGATGCAGTCATCAAATTAAGAAAAAAAGTTGGCAATGAATCAATTTTAGAGAGGACAAAAGCAGAGCAAACTCATAGGTACATAACAGTTGAGCATGAAATGAATCTTGTTTTTTCTGAAAATACTGGTGAATATCTAAACAAAACTTCAAAGAATACTATATCTTCCTCCAAAAAAGAAAAAATAACTGAATTACCCTTAAACAGCAAAAAAGCTGAAATTAACAATATTGAAGAGGATTAATGAAAAAAGACGATTTAGCTAAATCCCCAGATAATTCGATAGAAAAAGAAGGATTTATAAGTCAAAATCTATCTAAAGATGGAATTCCAAATCAATCATTAGCTAATGATCACATTGGAATAGAAAATATTTCTGTGGAACCTAGCAAATTATGTGACGCTGTATCTGCTTTAAAAAATTACGGTTTCAACTATCTTCAATGTCAAGGTGGCTATGATGAAGGTCCAGGTAAAAATCTCGTTAGTTTCTATCATTTTATAACTGTTGATGACTTAGAAAAAATCAAAAAGATTAAAGAAGTAAGATTAAAAGTTTTCTTGAAAAGAGATTCTGATTTATCAATCCCTAGTTTGTATAAAATTTTTAAAGGAAGTGATTGGCAAGAAAGAGAGACATATGACATGTATGGAATAAATTTTATTGATCATCCAAATCCCAAAAGACTCTTAATGCCTGAAGACTGGAGAGGCTGGCCATTAAGAAAAGATTATATTCAACCAGACTTCTATGAACTTCAAGATGCATATTAATTTTATTTTTTTAATTTACGGTATATAAACATAACTGCTCTTGCTAGTCTTCTAGGGTCATGTCTAAGAGTTGGGGTTATTCTTTTGGAATATAATGGTGCCTGCAAAACATAATAACCTTCTGATAATAATTTTTCTTTATTACATCGAACAGGTTCTGCACCTCTACTTTCGTAATATTCTACCAAGGGAGACTTTTCAAATTGAGCCTGAGATAAGATTGCATTAAAAATTCGGGTATTAACCCCAAAATTTGATAATTGCTTCTCTATTGATTTGATATGTTGATAAACATCAAGGCCATCAGTTTCTCCAGGCTGAGTCATCAAATTACTTATGTAAATTTTAGGGGTATTACTTTGTAATAAAGCATCTACTATTTCTGGTACTAACAAGTTTGGCAATAAAGAAGTGTATAAACTACCTGGGCCAAGAATAATTAAGTCAGCTTCTTTTATAGATTCGAGAGCACTAGGTAAAGCAGAAGGATTTTCTGGTAAGTAACCAATCCTTGAAATTAATTTTTTAGATTTACTGATCTTGCTTTCGCCAAAAATTCTTTCACCATCATCTAATTCAGCCCATAACATTACATCAATATTTGTTGCAGGGAGAACTTGACCTTGCACAGCTAAAACCTTACTAGCGGCTTGTACTGCTTTTTCTAAACTGCCTGTAATTGTTGTTAAAGCTGACAAGAATAGATTTCCAAAACTATGTCCCTCTAGACCACTTCCTCCTGAAAATCTATATTGAAATAATCTAGTTAAAGTGGGTTCTTCGTTTGATAAAGCTGCTAAACAATTTCTAATATCTCCTGGTGGTTGCACACCTAATTGTTTTCTAAGAATTCCACTACTTCCACCATCATCAGATACAGTTACAATTGCAGTAATATTACTACTGTAATTTTTTAAACCCTTTAATAAAGTAGATAAGCCTGTACCTCCTCCAATTGCAACTATATTAGGTCCTCTATTTAATTTACTCTTCACTCTTAATGCATCAACTAAAAATGTATTTTTTTCTGGAACAAGAGCTTTTTGAATAGAGTTAATACTTCTATTTTGTCCAATCCCCATTAAAAAAAGTCCAACGACAAAAATTAATGGTCCCACTAATGAAACAGGCAAGAAACTAGTTAAGCCTGTCATTAATCCAAAAAATACTTCAATAAACCAATACAGTGGCCTTAAATTTGTCCAAATTGCCAGGCCTAATAATGAAGTCAAAAATCCTATAGCAGATGTAATCATCCATCTTTTTATTACCAATCCTGGTAGAAGCCAACTCAAAATTCTTAAGACTTTATTTAATAAGACAAAATTAGACTTTTTAAAATTCTTATAATACCCTCTTACTCTTTTTTTACGCCTATTCATTAAAAAGACCTCTTAAATTATTTTTCTCAAAATTAAAAACTATATATATTCATTATAAAACAAATGCATACATCCTTTTTTTATTTCTAAAAAAAGGCAATATGAAAATTAAGACAACTTTTTTTGAATATAAGTTTTGAAAAAATTAATTAATGCAGTTGAAACTAAAAATCTCTCAATAAGCTGGGGAAAACTTAATGTACTTAATCAACTCAATTTTAAACTTAATAACGGAGAGAAATTAGCTATTGTCGGCCCTTCGGGTTCTGGTAAATCAACTATCTTAAAAATATTAGCTGGCCTGATTTTACCTACCAAAGGAGAACTAAGAATATTTGGAGAAAAACAAAAATATTTAAGAATTGATCAAAATAATCCTCCTGATGTAAGACTAGTTTTTCAAAACCCAGCATTATTAGGATCACTAACAATTGAGGAAAATGTGGGTTTTCTCCTTAAGAGAAATAAAAACCTAACTAAAAATTCAATCCATGAAATCGTATGTGAGTGTTTGGCTGAGGTTGGATTATTTAATGTTGAGAATAAACTTCCGAATGAATTAAGCGGAGGCATGCAAAAAAGAGTAAGTTTTGCTAGAGCCTTAATTACTGATCAAACTCTTAATGCAAAGACTAAACCTTTATTACTTTTTGATGAGCCAACTGCAGGACTTGACCCAATTGCCTCATCAAGAATTGAAGATTTAATTAATAAAACAAATCATAAAGTAAACGGATCATCTATTGTTGTTAGCCATGTTCTTAGTACTATAGAAAGGACTTCGGATAAAGTTTTAATGCTTTATGGAGGCAAATTTAGATGGGCAGGCTCTATTAACGAATTCAAAGAGAGTAATGATCCCTATGTATTTCAATTCAGGAATGGGAAACTTGATGGTCCAATGCAACCCAAAGAAATTTAGAAATTATGCGTAGAAGCTTACGAGATTCAATAGTTGGATTTTCCTTATTAGGAGGAATTTTAATATTCACATTTTTTTCTTTTTGGCTAAGAGGAGTGAGATTATCCTCGAAAAGTTGGCACCTCTTTGCCGAATTCAATAACGCAAGTGGTTTATCAAAAAAATCTCCAGTTACTTACAGAGGAATTTTAGTAGGATCAATAGAAGATATCTTGTTTACTAATGAATCAATTAAAGCAAAAATAGTTTTAAATAATCCTGAAATTAAACTTACTAGGCCAGCATTTGCAAGGGTAGTAACAAATTCTTTTCTTGGAGGAGATGTGCAAGTCGCTTTAGAAACTAGTGAAAAAACAATTCCTAAAAACATAGCAAAAGCTACATCTGACAAATGTGATACTAGATTGATTATTTGTAAGGGAGATACAATTACTGGTAAGCAACTTTCAAGTCTTTCAAATATAACCAACAGAATTAGTGAGATTTTAAAAGAATCAAATCAAGAAAACTTAATTGAAAACATAGTTAACTCAATTGACCAATTTGATAGAACTCAAGAAAACCTTGATGAACTAATTTATTTATCAAAGCAAGAAATACTAAGAGTAGAACCTTTAATAAAAGAAATTACAATTGCTGCTAATCATTTGAATAACATTTTGTCTACAATCGACGACAAACAAACTCTTAACGACATTAAATTAACAATTAATGCTGCAAGATCAATCTCTAGCAAAATAGATGATATGAGTGATGATTTTGAAAAATTAACTAAAGATAAAGTATTAACTAAATCCATAAGAGATTTAACAATTGGACTTTCAAAATTCCTTAACGAAATTTATCCATAGGTAATATTAGAATTCATTTATAGCATTTAAGGCCATAGCCGCAATCGCTTTATCTGTAGCTTTTGGTAGTTGGACATATTTACCTTGTGCTGCCTCAGCTAATTCTTTGCCAAAGCCGCTTGCAATAAATTTTCTCTCTGTATCAATTACCAAGAGTTTTATTCCAAGCATGGGATATTTTGCAGCGATATCAAGAACCTCTTGCTTTAAATTGATACTTTCGTTATCTTTTTCGGCAACCTCACTTTGTCCTAGAGATAATCCTAATGGTACATTCCCTCTTCCATCAGTAATCCCCACAACTATAACTTGACCTATATCTCCTGTAGAAAGAGCATTTTTTGCTACTTTCGCTGACTGTGTTAGTCCATGAGCCAGGGGCGAGCCACCTCCACAAGGCATTGTTTCTAGCCTCCTTTTTGCCGCAGTTATAGATCTTGTTGGAGGTAAAAGAACCTCAGCCTGATTACCTCTAAATGGAATAAGAGCTACTTCATCTCTATTCTCATATGCCTCTGTTAAAAGCCTTATTACTGCACCCTTAGCGCTTTGCATTCTATTCAGAGCCATAGAGCCACTTGCATCAACTAGAAAAATAACTAAAGCACCCGCCTTTTTTTGAAGAAGCTTTGCCCTAAAATCATTTTCTTCAATAACTATTGATTTATTGGGGTTCCTTAATCTTCTTGATTTTTGATATGGAGCAGCAGCTCGAAGAGTTGCATCTACGGCAATTCTTTTTACTTTACCTCTAGGAATAATAGGTTTTACATATCTTCCTCTACTGTCACTGAATATCACTGATCTACTCCCACTATTTCCCCCTTTTGCTTTGGCTGATGAAAAAAGTAATAAATCAGGATCAACCATACATGCCTCAGGATCTAATATAAATTCCTCAGGGACTTCAGGAGTAGATTCTTCTTCACCATCAGAATTATCTTCTTCTTGCTGTTGCTCTTCTTTATCATCGTTTTCATTAGCCTCAGGTTCAGATTCTTCATTGTTTGATTGAGGTGGGGGTGGCGGACTCTGATCCTCTGGGGGCGGTGGTTGAATATCATCATCTTCAGGAGGTATTTGCATTGCCCTTGGAAGGATAACTAATCTTACTGCGACTTTTAAGTCCTCAGAATTAACATTTTCATCACCTCTAAGAGCTGCATTCGCCTTGGCTACTTTTACTGCAAATAATTCTGATCTATGCCCTTCTACTCCCCCTCGAAGAGCTTCATTCACTAAATAGGATATTTGTTGTTTTGTTATTTTAACGTCCTTTAACCATTGCCTTGCCAGAATTAATTGAGTTGATAAATTATCAGATTCTTCGGACCATTTTTCTGAGAATTTAATATTATTTTCCGCATGTGATAAAACAGATTTCGTAATTTCAACTCTCTGATCATAATCAAGAGATTGATCTGCCGAAAGCACAATCGCAAAACGATCTAAAACATGATCTCTTAAAGAACCTTCTTCAGGATTATAAGTTGCTATTAAAAGTGACTTACAAGGATGAGAAAGACTTAAACCATCTCTCTCAATATTATTTTGCTCTCTTCCTGTAGCTTCCAGAATTAAATTTACAATTCCATCATCCAATAAATTTATATCGTCTACATAAAGAACACCTCTATGAGCCTCCGCTAGAATTCCAGGCTGAAAAACTTGTTCCCCCGTATTTAATGAGGCTGCAACATCAATTGATCCAACAAGTCTGTCTTCAGTTATTCCAACAGGAACTTGAATAAATGGGGCCTTTCTTACTTTTTTTGGAATTTCTTCAATTTTATTCAGGGAATCACTCCCAAATATCTCCCCTAATAATTTGATAGTATTGGTATCCCATTCTTCTGGTTTTTCTGGATCTAGGTTTCTACCAATAGGCCTTAATGAAGTATTACTGTTCGTTACCTTTTCTATTATTAATTCATTATCTAATACTTCTATAGGAGGCAATAAAGTATGTAAACCCCTTGCTAATACTGACTTACCAGTACCTCTCCCTCCAGCGATAATAACTCCACCTAAACTCGGGTCAACTGCTGCCAAAAGTAAAGATAATTTCAATAAGCTATGACCTGTAATTGCCGCTAAAGGAAAAGCTCTAAAAGAGTCCTTTGAATTCATTAAATCTTTTATTTCTTCTTTTCCTTTTAAATCTGGGTTCAAAATCACTTTAAAAATGCCTGATATAGAATTTATCCAATAACTTTGTTTTTTGTAGTGGAATTATCAAATCTTAATATCAAAAATGGTCTATGTATATCCCTTGGAGCAAATATTGATAGTAAATTCGGAAGCCCTTTTGAGTCTTTATTAATTTGCAAACCAAAAGTAGAAGAAATAATAAAAGAGTGGGGAGATCATTGCAACAAAAAAAAAGAAGAAAAAAGAAAATTTCATGCAAACTTTTTTTGGTCTTCAATTTATGAGACCTTACCTCATGGAGTTGAAAATGAGCAGCCAAATTATTTAAATACTCTATTGCTTATAAAAAGTAATTCTTTTCCAAAACCATCAAATAAAAAGGCGAAATTACTTTTAAAAGAGCTAAAAAAATTAGAGATATTTTTCGGACGAGAAAAAACGCCAAAGGGTAAGAAATGGCTATCAAGATGTCTCGATTTAGATATTCTCTGGTGGGAAGATTTTTATACGGTTGACGAGGAATTAACATTACCTCACCCTAGATTCATGAATCGGAATTTCGTTATTACGCCACTATCTGAGATCTTAAGTAGAAGCCAAAAAATCAAAAAGTTTGATGACCCAAAATGGCCTATTAAATAATTTACAAAACCAAAAAATAACTGTTAGGCTATTTTTATTTAAAAATTATGGGCAATAAAAACCTTATAAAAAGATCCATTTTTAAAGAAAAAATATCTGAGTTAAAATCTAAAAAATTTAGTTTCGAAATAAATAGAATTCAGCTTCCAAATGGACATGAAGGGGAATATGGATACATTAAGCATCCCGGCGCTGCCCTAGCCGTACCTATTACAAAAGACAATAAAGTTATCATTCTTCGGCAATATAGATTTGCTGTTTCTAGGTATTTATTAGAATTTCCAGCAGGTACATTAGAAATAGGCGAAACACCTCTTAATTCAATTAAAAGAGAAATACAAGAAGAGACTGGATTTAGTGCGAACAAATGGGATGAACTAGGAACTCTTGTCCCTGCTCCTGGTTATGCAGATGAAGAAATTTATTTGTTTTTAGCGCGGGATTTGAGCAAACTAAATTCCGAGGTTAAAGGAGATTTAGATGAAGATATAGAAGTATTAATTTTAGATCCATACGAACTAGATAATCTTATTTCTAGTGGGGATGAAATTCTTGACGCAAAAACTGTGACAGCTTGGTTCAGAGCTAAACAATTGTTAGATAATTTATGAATAACCCTAGAATACTTTTTTGGCATCGAAAGGATTTAAGAATATTTGATAATCAAGCTTTAATCAAAGCATTCTCATTATCAAATGCTATTACTTCAACTTATATATTAGATAAAAATTACTCACACGATTTTAATGCAAATTCAAGAGCTTGGTTTCTAGGAAATTCGCTTCAAGAATTAGGAAATAATTGGAAAAAAATGGGAAGTAGACTCGTTATAGAAGAAGGAGATCCGGTATTAATAATCCCTCAATTAGCAAAGACAATAGATGCTAAATTTGTTTTTTGGAATAAATCAATTGAACCTTATGAGGTTAATCGAGATTTACAAATAAAACAAAATTTAAAAGAAAAAAATATTCAAGTTATTGATTCTTGGGATCACTTATTAGTAGAGCCTCTAAAAATATTTTCAGGGAATAATAAACCTTATTCAGTTTATGGACCTTTTTATAAAAACCTTAAATCAAAAATGAATTTATTAGGTTCATATGATCAATATAAAGTTATTTTCCGGTTTAAAGATATAGATAATAAAATTAAAGAAAATAAGACAATAAATTCATCTGATTCAGTTCTAAAGAAATTTCTCAAAAATATCAACTTTACTGGTTCGAATATTTGTCCATGTAGACCTGGTGAGAATGCTGCAGAAACATTATTAGAAAACTTCATTAACGACAAAAAAATATATTCTTACAATTCTGCAAGAGATTTACCTTCCCATAATGGGACATCTTTTTTAAGTGCATCTCTGAGATTCGGTACCATCAGCATTAGAAAAGTTTGGAATGCCACATTAAATTTAAATTCAGATTTTGAAAATCATGAAAATTCCTTATCAATTGAAACTTGGCAAAAAGAACTTGTTTGGCGTGAATTTTATCAACATTGCTTATTCCATTTCCCAGAGCTAGAGAAAGGTCCATATAGAAAAAAATGGGATCAATTTCCTTGGCAAAACAATAATGAATATTTTCAGCATTGGAGTAACGGCGAGACTGGTGTACCTATAGTTGATGCTGCAATGCGTCAACTAAATAGTACTGGGTGGATGCATAACAGATGTCGAATGATAGTCGCTTCATTTCTAGTAAAAGATCTTATATGCAGTTGGCAAATGGGCGAGAAAAAATTTATGGAGACGTTGGTTGATGGAGACTTAGCCGCAAATAATGGTGGATGGCAGTGGAGCGCTAGTAGCGGAATGGATCCAAAACCACTGAGAATTTTTAATCCATATACTCAAGCAAAAAAATTTGATCCTATTTGTGAATATATAAAATCTTGGATTCCTGAATTATCTAAAGTGTCAAATTCAGACCTATTAAATGGGGAGATATCTAATTTAGAAAAAAATAATTATTCAAAACCTATTATCAATCACAACATACAACAAAGATTATTTAAATCACTTTATGCTGAAATTTGAATTTCCTCTATGCAATTTTTTAAAACTTTATTGAAATTTTCTGCTACATAAACTTGCTCTTCATAAGAAATTTCTGGAAACATTGGAAGACTAAGAACTTCCGTACAAATTCTCTCTGTATTTATAAGTTTTGTTCTAGAAAAATTTTTATTTTTGTAAGCTATTTGTGCATGTATTGGAATTGGGTAATAAATAATTGAGTTAATACCTTTTTCAAAAAGTTGTTGTTTTACCAAATTCCTTAAGGAATAGTATTGTTTGCAATCAATATCAAATAAATTTAAACAATCTTCATTTAAAAAATATTTATCGTTTCTTAATTTAATGACAAATTGATTCCAAGAATGAGAAATTGAATCAGAGCTAATTTTAGGAAAACTAATAAATGGATTTTTTTCTAATAAATGAAAGTAATTAGAAGCAATTTTTTGGCGATTATTAATCCACTCAGAAATATATTTAATTTTGATATTTAATATGGCAGCTTGAATGGTATCAAGTCTGCTGTTATATCCAATTTGAGTATGGTGATATCTTATTGGGCTACCATGAACAGCTAGTTCTCTAATTTTTTTGGCAATCTTCTGATCAGATGTTGTAACTGCTCCACCATCTCCAGCAGCTCCTAAATTCTTGGTAGGGAAAAAGCTAAAACAACCTATATCTCCGATACTACCAACTTTAGAATTTTCCCACATTGTGCATGTTGCCTGAGCACAATCTTCGATTACTTTTAAGCCATATTTATTGGCCAATGATTTTATTGAGGTCATATCCACTGCATTTCCAAATAGATGAACCGGCATAATTGCCTTGGTATTAGAATTTATTTCTTGTTCTATTAGTTCAGTATTAATGAGATAAGTTTCAGGATCTATATCTACTAAAATAGGATTAGCGCCAACTGCACTAATAGCTTCTGCAGTCGCAAAAAAGCTAAAAGATGAGGTAATAACTTCGTCACCCACACCAATATCTAATGCACGTAAAGCTAACACTAGAGCATCGGTTCCACTGTTACATCCAATAGTATTTTCAACACCAATCAGATTAGAAAAACTCTCCTCAAATTTGGCAATCTCTTTTCCTCCAATATACTGGCCCCCTTTTAAAACTTTAAAAACCTCACTCTCAATTTCAGAGCCAATTTGTTGGTACTGCCTATTTAAAGTAAAGGGAGGTATCTGCATAGTGAATATATTAACCCTAAACCATATTTCTATGGGTAAAAAAACATTTTAATTCATTTAAACCAACTCGGTTCTTTACCAGGACTCCATTTAATATTGCAACCTAAAGACGGCATCTGATTTGAAGGATAAGAATTATCATTATTCAAATCTCTTACAGCAGAGCACAAATCTTCACCAGACAGAGGGATATTATTACCTGGTCTACTATCATCTAATTGGCCATGATAATACAATAAAAAATTATGATCTCCTTCATTTGAAAAAAGATAAAAATCTGGGGTGCAAGCCGCTTTTAACTCCTTAGCAAAATTTTGATTTTCATCATATAGATAAGGGAAACTCCATCCCTGTGATTGTGCTTGTAATCTCAAATTTTCAGGAGAATCTGAAGGGTGAGTGACAATATCATTACTAGAAATTGCAACTGTTTGAACTGTATTCTCAAGATCTTTAGTTAAGGTGAAAATTTGATTCTCAATATATTTAACAAATGGGCAATGGGCACAAATAAACATTAAAAGTAAATGCCGATTATCTAGATTATGAGAATTAAAATATTCATTATTTAAAGAATTAGCATTTAACATTTCGAAATAAGGTAATTTAAACCCTAATTCCAAAACCATAGAATTTGTTCTGACCATGTAAAAGTAAAAATATTCTTTGATATTTGAAAATTATTGTATATTTGCAGTAATCCGTAAAGATAGGTACTTTTATATAGGAGAATAATAGAAATAAGAAACAAAATGCTTCTAAATCTAACTGGCAAAAAAATTCTTGTTACAGGAATTGCCAACAATCGTTCAATAGCATGGGGTATTGCTCAACAACTTTCAAAAGCTGGCGCAGAACTTGGAATCACATATTTGCCTGATGAAAAGGGAAGATTCGAATCTAAAGTTAGAGAACTAACTGAACCATTAAACCCATCGTTATTTTTGCCTCTTGATGTTCAAAATCCAGCTCAAATAGAAGAAATCTTTAAAAATATAAAAAATAATTGGGGGCAAATTGACGGATTAGTTCACTGCTTAGCATTTGCAGGACGCGACGAATTGATTGGAGATTATAGTGCAACCACTTCAGAGGGTTTTGATAGGGCTCTTAACATAAGTGCGTATTCATTAGCACCTTTATGTAAAGCAGCAAAACCACTTTTTAGTGATGGTGCTGGAGTTGTCTCCTTAACTTATTTAGGTTCAGAGAGGGCGATTCCTAACTACAACGTAATGGGGGTTGCGAAAGCAGCTTTAGAAGCTTCAGTAAGATATCTTTCTGCAGAACTTGGTCCCGATAAACAAGTCAGAGTTAATGCAATAAGTGCTGGACCTATCAGAACACTTGCGAGTTCTGCTATAGGTGGCATTTTAGATATGATTCACAATGTTGAAGAAAAAGCTCCTTTACGCAGAACAGTAACTCAAACAGAAGTAGGTAATACTGCTGCTTTTTTATTAAGTGATCTCTCTAGCGGCATTTCAGGACAAACAATTTATGTTGATGCGGGTTACTGCATTAATGGAATGTAAACTAAATTTTTTGCATAAACATGTCATCTCTAAGGCAATCTGAAATAAAAAGAAAAACGAATGAAACAGATATTTCTGTATTTATAAACTTAGATGGAAATGGGATTTCAGAGATTGATACCGGGATACCATTCTTAGATCATATGCTTCATCAAATATCCAGTCATGGTTTATTCGATTTAAAAATAAAAGCAATTGGAGATACCCATATTGATGATCATCATACAAATGAAGATGTAGGAATTGCATTAGGCAAAGCATTTTCAAAAGCCTTGGGAGAAAGAAAAGGAATCAGCAGATTTGGACATTTCTTTGCACCATTAGATGAAGCATTAGTTCAAGTCACTTTAGACTGCTCTGGAAGACCACATCTATCTTATGATCTTCAATTAAAAGCTCCTAGAATAGGAAATTATGATACTGAACTAGTAAGAGAGTTTTTTATTGCCTTTGTAAATAACAGTGGTATTACTCTGCATATTAATCAAATACAAGGTAGTAATTCACATCATATAGTTGAGGCTTCCTTTAAAGCTTTTTCAAGAGCAATGAGAATGGCTACCGAAATAGATCTGAGAAGATCTGATTCAATTCCAAGCAGTAAAGGAATGCTAGAAAATCAATAAAATAGAAATTTTTAGAATCAGCCACAATTCAGTTAATTTTTGGCGAAGATAGATATAGTAATTATTTTGTTGTGACTAATTTACAAGATAAAAAAATTGATAAAATTAAAAGTTTTAATAAAGAAGATTGGTCTAGTGCTTATAAAAATGTAGAAAAGGAGCTAACGAAGGAACCTCTAACAATTAGCAAAGGTAAGAATATTAAAAGTTTAAATGGAACATTATTAAGAAATGGACCAGGGATATTAGAGAGAGGAGGACAATGGGTTCATCATCCATTTGATGGTGATGGTATGATTACAGCCATAAAATTCGAGAATGGTCAGCCATTCTTAACAAATAGATTTGTTAAAACTAAAGGTTATTTGGAAGAAGAAAAGATAAATAAATTTATATATAGAGGTGTATTTGGAACCCAAAAAAGTGGAGGAATCATAAATAACGCATTAGATCTTAAATTTAAGAATATCGCTAATACACATGTCGTTAAATTAGGAGATAAAATTCTCGCATTGTGGGAAGCAGCTGGGCCACATGCCTTGGATCCTGATAGTCTTGACACTATTGGTTTAACAACATTAAAAGGGGTACTCAAGCCTAACGAAGCATTCAGTGCTCATCCCAAAACAGACCTAAACTCAAATGCATCTTCAGAACTTCTAGTCACTTTTGGAGTACAAACTGGGCCAAAAAGTACCATTAGATTAATGGAATTTAGTAATGCTGGTGAAAACCCTGGAGAGCTCATTTTCGACAGAAAAGATACCTTTAATGGCTTTGCATTCCTTCATGATTTCGCAATTACAACTAATTGGGCAATATTCTTACAGAATGCTATCGATTTCAACCCTCTTCCATTTGTTATGGGCCAAAGAGGGGCAGCACAATGTTTAAGGTCTAATCCAAATAAAAAGGCAAAGTTTTTTATCATACCCAGAGAAAGTGGATTATTTAGAGGTCAGCCACCTTTGACAATCGATGCTCCAGAAGGATTCGTTTTTCATCATGTAAATGCATTTGAAAAAGATTCAAAAATCATATTAGATAGTATTTTTTATGATGATTTCCCATCAGTTGGTCCAGACGAGAATTTTAGGGATATTGACTTTGATAAATATCCAGAAGGAAAACTGAAAAGATCAACTATCGATCTAAAGAAAAAAACTAGTGAACTTGAAACTATAAGTGAACAATGTTGTGAATTTGCTGTTGTTAATCCTAATAATTTAGGATTGACAGCAACTTTTAGTTGGATGGCAAGCACTTCTAAAAAGATAGGGAACGCTCCACTTCAAGCAATAAAAAAAATAAATTTAATTTCAAAGGAAGAGATTTCTTGGTCAGCAGGTCCAAGTGGATTCGTAAGTGAACCAATTATGGTTCCATCAGAAAACTCTTCAAAAGAAGATGAAGGATTTTTATTTATTCTTCTATGGAACGGAGAACGAAGAGGAAGCGATTTAGTGATATTAGATGCAAAAGACTTAAAAGAATTAGCTGTTTATGAATTACCCATTTCAATTCCCCATGGCCTTCATGGATCTTGGGTTAATTGAATTTAAGAAAAAATTTCAATTAAATCCGGAATGATTTTTTTTAATGCTTTACCTCTATGACTACAAGAATCTTTAATTTCATTATTCATTTCTGCGAAAGTTAATCTGGAAGAACTCTCCTCAAAAATCGGGTCATACCCAAACCCACCTTTTCCTCTCGGTTTTAAAATAATATTGCCATAACATTTAGCCTCAGATTCTATAATCACTTCAGCATTTGGGGAACAAACACAAATATTAGCAATAAAGAAAGCACTTCTATTTTGAACCCCATCAAGTTCTTTTAAAACTCGTTCAATTCTCTTCTGATCATTTTCTGCATATCTTGATGAGTAAATGCCTGGTTTCCCATCTAATGCTTCAATACAAATTCCAGAATCATCTGCTATTGAGAAATTATTTGTTTTTCTCGAAACTTCACTCGCTTTTTTAATTGCATTATCTCTAAATGTCAGTCCATCCTCTTCAACCTCTAATGATTCTGGCTGAAGTAATAATTTACAATTAACGCCAGCCAGCAATTTCTTATATTCTTCAATTTTACCTTTATTCTTACTCGCTAAATATAAATTTTTCATCCTTATTTTCCTGCCAAATTTATAAATTCTTGTCCCCACTCTAATACCTCATCTAGATAAGATGCTTTTGGTGCTTCACAGTACACCCTTAAAAGAGGTTCGGTTCCTGAAAACCTAAAAAGAAGCCAAAAATTTTTATTAATTCTCAATTTTATTCCATCAATCTTTGAGATACTTTTTAACTTATGATTATTAATATTGTCAGGAATATTATGTATGATAAATTCTTTGACAGAATTTTTTTCTGACTGATTTGGAAATTTAATATCAATTCTTTTATAGAAACTTGGCCCAAAATCTTTTTGTATTTCATCTAAACTTTGATATAAATATTGAGATTTTGCAGCAATTCCATTTAATAAAACCATCGCTGCATATAAAGCATCTCTTTCAGGCATAAATTCACCAAAACCAACCCCCCCAGATTCCTCACCTCCAATAAATATTTTCTCTTGAATCATTTTTTCAGCAATATATTTAAAGCCAACTGGAAGTTCAAAAACATCTCTATTTTGGCTTTCTGATATATTTTTAATAATATCTGAACCACTAACAGTCTTTAAAACTGGAAAAGAATTTTTTTTAATTTCACCCAAATAGCTAATAAAGTATGGGAGTAAATCTTGCGTACTAGAGTATCTTCCTTTTTCATCAATTGCGGCAATTCTGTCACCATCACCATCAAATATAATTCCTAGAGTTTTGACTTCATTTTTTGAATTTTTTAAAAGTATTTGATTTAAATCATCTAAATAATTTAAAAGAGGCTCAGGAGGATTGCCTCCAAAAAAAGGATCAGCATCTTTTCTGATTTCTGAAACAACGTCTAAATCATTAGAAGCAAAAATTTCAGCCATACAATTTGCTGCTGAACCATGCATAGAATCTACAAAAATTCTCATTTTCATTTTTTTCAATCTATTGGCAATAAAGTCAATATCAAAAAGGGATTTAATTCTATCCAGATGAAACTTCTTAATATCTACCAATTGATTAACACCCTCTATTTTTTCAATTGAATTTCCAAGCATTAATCTTTTTTCGATTTCACTTGTAAAAGATTCGTCAACAGAACATCCATTAAAGCTTTTTATTTTCAACCCCAGCCAATTATATGGATTATGACTTGCTGTAATTACTAACGCTCCTAGACAACCGACTTCTTTGGCATAGAAACTACAAGATGGTGTTGTAACAAAGCTATTAGATAAGATCGGATCAAAACCGCATCCTCTTACAAAAGGAACTATTTGCTTGGCAAATTCACTTGCCATAAATCTACGATCATATCCAATTACAATTTTCTTTGAATTAACTTCTTTATAGTATTGATAATGCAACTCCTGGCATGCAGCCACAACAACTCTTGAAAGATTGGATAAATTAAAATCAAACCCAATTATTCCTCTCCACCCATCAGTTCCAAATTTTATATTATCTAACTTATCAGCTGTCAAATTTTAAAGTTCCTTGATTTCTTCTAACTATCTATATTAATTTATATAAGTAAATTTTAAAACCGCTTTTAAAAAATAATTTGAATTCTCTGCATTTAAAAAGTTTTATAAGATGCAAAAGAAAAGCTTGGCTAGAATTTAAGGGTACAAAATCTTATGAAGTTTGGTCTCCTAATAAAGCTATTGATAAAATTAATCAGTTTCAAATTTTCTCTGAATTTTGTAATGGTGAAATATATACAGGATTAAAAGCATGCAAAAATGGTTATCAAGGGGTAATTGGATTAAAAGTTAAAGGGATTTTTTTTCAAAATATTAACGCAGAGATACGTCCACAATTACTTGTAAAGACTCAAGGTATAAGTAAATGGGGACCATATAAATATTTACCTGCTGTTTATAAGTTAGGCCACAAAACCACTAAAGAACATTTATTCGACCTATCTTTTAGTTCTATTCTATTGGGAACTTTTCAAGAATCTAAAATCGAAAAAGGATTAGTACTTTCAAGTGTTGGTCATAAAGTTAATGTTGAAGAAATTTATTTAAATAAAAAAATAAGAAAAAAAGTTTTGAATATTTTATTAAATTTGAATGAATGTTTGCAAGGATCTATGCCAGAAATAACTCAAGATAGAAAAAAATGTACTATTTGTTCATGGCAAAAATTTTGTGACAAAGAAGCAAAAGAAAATGGATATCTAACAGATATAGATGGCATAGGATCCAAAACGGCCTTATTACTCAAGACAAATGGAATATCCAATACTCAAACATTAGCTTCGTATAGCGAAAAACAACTTGGAGAGAAATTATCTAAATTCAAAGATCAAAAGTATGAAAAAGCCTCCAAATTTGTAAAGCAAGCACAAGCGTATATTTCTGGGGAACCGTATTGCATTTCCAACAAAAATGATACTAACGATATATTAGAAAAAATATGTTCGGGATTTTTTATATTTGATATTGAGTCAAATCCAGACGATAAGCATGACTTTTTATATGGGTTTTTAAAAATTAATAATTTGTTTTCAAAAAAAGAAGATCTTATTTATGAGCCAATCTTAAATCTCAAAAACAATAAAATAGAATCTTACAGGCAAATTATTAAAATACTTTTTTCACGCAAGGAATGGCCAATTTTACATTACGGAGAAACTGAAAAAATAGCAATAATTAATATTGCTAAAAACCTAAATATTAATTTTGAAGAAATTGACTCACTTACCTCAAGATTTATAGACTTACATACCTTAATTAGAAATTCTTGGATATTACCACTAAAAAACTATGGCTTAAAAACCGTTTCTAATTGGCTTGGATTTAACTGGGTGCAGAAAAATGTCAGTGGCTCGAAAGCCCTTTATTGGTGGATTCAATATCAAATTACAGAAAACGAAATATTTTTAAAAAAAATTATCCAATATAACAAGGATGATTGTTTGGCTACTCTACAAATTGCAGAATTTTTAATCAAAAATCAATTAAAGAAAAATTGATCCTACAGATTTATTTATAATAATTTTTCCAAAAATTTCTGAAAAATAATAAATCCCTTCTTCTAAATATTTTCTTTTTATAATTGCTAAGCCTTTTATTTGAGAATCTGATTTACAAATACTAGTGATTTTGCCTACAGAAATATCCTTGGCAGAATTTATATATAAATTTTTATCTTCAAAGTCTAAATTAAAATTAGATTCAAATGATTTCCAAATTCTTATTTCCTGTTTTAAAGAAGAAACATTTTTTATTTTTGACATTGTTTCTTGTCCTAAATAACAACCTTTATTAAAATCTATAAGATCTTTTAAGCCCAATTCAAGAGGATTATTTTTTCCGTTTATTTCCATATCTAAAGAGGGTATTGCCTGATTAACCTTCCAAATCTTTAAATCATTGGAATTCAGAAGATTTAATTTATTTTTATATATTTCAAATTCTTTATCTTCTGTTTTGAAGAATATAGGCTGGTAAGTTCTCCATGAAATAGATTCATCAATTTCCTGAATTCTATTTATCAAGAACGGTTGACTTAAAAGTACATCGTCCGCTGGAAAAATAATTTGATTAAAGTAATCAATTATTTCATGAGTGTTACCCGCCAAGATAATTACTTCTAAGTTTCTTTCTAAAAAATTAATTTCAATTAATGACCTTAAAACTCCATTTGGAGTTAACCAACAAGTTTTGATAACTTTCTTTTCTGAATTTAGAATATTACTAGTTGTTATTCCATTCAAAAATTTCCTGGCATCTTTTCCAGTAACAGAAAAACAATCAAATTTTTCAAGCCAAAATTTTTTTTTTATATCTTGCATTTTTATATAATTATAAAAAGTCTTTTATTGTAAAAAGACTCTTTAATTTAACATTTTCATAATTAAGGGCTTCACATCCCCCTTCTTGCCTATCAACTATAGACAAAACTTCCTCAACAATATAATTATTTTCTCGTAACTTTTTTATAGCTTTTATTACTGAACCAGCAGTTGTAACAACATCCTCTAAGACAGTTACTAAAGTTCCTTCTTCTAAGATAGGCCCCTCAATTCCAGCTTTGGTACCGTATTGTTTAATTTCTTTCCGAATTATTAAACCATTAAGATCTACGCCTTGCGAAGCTGCTTTGACGATTAATCCACTTACAAGAGGATCTGCACCTAATGTCAATCCTGCTACAGCTTTTGAACTTGAGTGTTTTAACTCTAAAAACAAATCACTTATTAAGTTTAGGCCTTCGCCATTTAATGATACTGGTTTACAGTTCAAGTAATGACTGCTTTTTTTCCCTGAAGATAAAGTGAAGTTCCCTTTCTTATAAGATTTTTCAATTAACTGTTTTAACAATTTTGCTCTATTTGAATCATACTTTTCCGAAAAATTGCCCATTAGTAAAAGTTAAATTTATATTTAAAGATTAGAAGAAAAAAAAGAAATCTCACAAAAACTTCCTAATGAGGTGTTTTTTGAAATATTATTTTTATATTGTATATTGAAATTCAATGTAATTAAAATTACATACGTTCCCCTGGGGGTGTAGCAATCTGGTGAATGCACCAAACTCATAATTTGGCTAAGGCGAGTTCGATCCTCGCCACCCCCATTATTCATTTGTCATTGAATGAAAATAACTCTACTTATATTTCTTTTATTTTTACCAGCTTTTTTCGCAGCAAGTGAACTCTCTTTTTTATTAATAAGGCCAAGTAAAGTTTTAAGGTTAATAGAAGAAAAAAAGAAAGGAGCATTTTCAATTTTAAAAATCCAAAAACGCTTTAGATCTTCCTTAATTGCTTCTCAATTTGGAGTAACAATTTCATTAATTGCAATTGGATGGCTCAGCAATAACCTGGCAAATGAATATTGGAAAAGCAATATATTATCAAATAGATTTTATGATCTTCTACTATTTTTATTTGTTGTTTTAGTTGTTACTCTTGTTTCTGGACTAATTCCTAAAGCCCTAGTAATTAACAATCCAGAATCGGCTGCATTAAAGTTGACCAGAATATTCGATGCCGTTAGAAAAAGTATGAATCCTATAGTTAGGATAATAGAATTTTTTGCTAGCGCGTGTTTAGGGTTGTTCAATTTAAATAAAAAATGGGATTCTTTAAATTCAGGTTTATCCGCAGGAGAATTAGAAACTCTCATAGAGACAGATAATGTAACAGGATTAAAACCAGATGAGAAGAATATTCTTGAAGGAGTTTTTGCTTTAAAAGATACACAAGTTAAAGAAGTAATGATTCCAAGATCTGAAATGGTAACTTTGCCAAAAAATATAACCTTTTCAGAACTTATGAAACAAGTAGATAAAACTCGCCATGCGCGCTTCTTTGTGATTGATGAGTCTTTAGATGATGTATTAGGTGTATTAGATTTGCGTTATTTAGCTAAGCCAATATCAAAGGGCGAAATGGAAGCCGATACATTATTAGAGCCCTTCCTTTTACCAGTGACAAAAATAATAGAAACATGTTCATTAGCAGAAATATTTCCCATAGTAAGAGACTACAATCCTTTCTTACTAGTAGTTGATGAACATGGTGGAACAGAGGGTCTCATAACTGCAGCTGATCTAAATGGCGAAATAGTTGGAGAGGAAATGCTCAACAATAGAATTTATTCAGATATGAGAATGTTAGATAATTTCTCTAAAAAATGGTCAATAGCTGGAAAATCAGAAATTATAGATATCAATAAAAAGTTAGGATGTTCTATTCCAGAAGGTTCAGACTACCATACCCTTGCAGGATTTCTGCTAGAAAAATTTCAAATGGTTCCAAAAATTGGCGACGTTTTAGATTTTAATAACATTAAATTTGAAGTTATTTCTATGTCAGGCCCAAAAATTGATCGTGTTAAAATAATCCTTCCAAAAAGTTCAATGTAGCTCCTCATAGAGGATAATGATAATTAATATATGGATTTAAAATTATGCAACCAACCTCATCACCAGTAAAGGTTGGAGTCATAGGTATAGGGAATATGGGCTGGCATCATGCTCGAGTACTAAGTTTACTCAAAGATGCAAATCTCATTGGAGTCGCAGATCCAAATGAAGAGAGAGGCAAATTGGCTATTGAGCAATTTCAATGTGAATGGTTCAGAGATTATAAAGACTTAATTCCGAAAGTTGATGCTATCTGTATAGCTGTCCCAACACTACTTCATCAAAAAGTAGGTCTAGATTGTCTCAATGGAGGTACTAACGTTCTCATTGAAAAGCCAATTGCAGCTAACGAGTTAGAAGCAAAATCTTTAATAGATGCTGCTAATGTAAGTAACTGTCTATTACAAGTTGGTCATATTGAAAGATTTAATCCTGCTTTTAGAGAATTAAATAAAATAGTACATAATGAGAAAATTGTTGTTTTAGAAGCAAGGAGGCACAGTCCTCATGCAGATAGAGCAAATGATGTATCTGTAGTAATGGATTTAATGATTCATGACATTGATCTTGTTTTAGAGCTTGTAAACTCAAAAATACTAAAATTAGCCGCTGTTGGAGGCAGAAATAGTGAAGGATTAATAGATTATGTCAATGCTACTTTAGTTTTTAAAAATAATGTTATTGCAAGCTTAACTGCCAGCAAAATGAGTCACAAAAAAATTAGAACTTTAAGTGCTCACTGCCAAAATGGGCTAGTAGAAACTGATTTCTTAAATCACTCTTTACAAATCCATCGAAAGTCTCATGAATCATACACAGCAGAGCATGGCGAATTAGTCTATAGAAATGATGGATATGTCGAAGAAGTTAGCACAACTTCCATTGAGCCTCTTTATGCAGAACTGGAGCATTTTCTTAAATGCGTTCAAGGCAAAGAAACCCCTGAGGTAGATGGTGAGCAAGCCTCAAGAGCTTTAAAAATTGCTGATTTTATAGAGTCTGCTGTAGAAAATTCTGGAGATGCAATTTTACTTGACAATCCCTTCTAATACAAACTATCTAAACTAAAAAAATTTTATTTAAATCCAACTGCAGCTTGCCAAACAAATACCAACAAAAAGAAAAATAAAGGAATAAGTGGAAGAACATCAACAGTTGGGGCAAAAGCCTTGTAAGCCTCAGGTAATTCAGCGAATGTATTAAGTAGAATGAGCACCTTTTTAATAATTTAATTAATTATGATAAGACGTTACCACGTATGGTGAGCAATAGAGGATGTTTTCCAAGGAGCGAAATCATTTGTAAAACAATTATCTTTAATTGCAGTAGAAATTGCATTGGTAAATCTTATTAAATGAGAAATATTATGCAAACTTATGAGGGTGAGGCCTAATATTTCATCATTTCTAATAAGATGATGCAAATATGCACGAGAATAGGACTTACAGGTTTCGCATTTACAAGTCTTGTCGATTGGAGCAAAGTCATTTTTAAATCGAGAATTTCGCAAATTCAATCTTTCATCATTAAAAAATGCAGTCCCATGTCTTCCTAGTCTTGTAGGCAAAACACAGTCAAATATATCAAATCCATTAGCAACAGCTAGAGAAATTTCTCTTAAAGAGCCAATTCCCATTAAGTATCTTGGTTTATTTATTGGTAAAAATTTCGGGACGTAATTAATTACACTATGTATTTCTTCGACTGCCTCTCCAACACTTACACCTCCTACTGCGATTCCAGGTAGATCAAAAGAACTTGTAAATTTTGCACTATATTCTCTTAATCTCGGATACTTACCACCTTGAACTATTCCAAATAATGCTTGATTAGATTTTTGATGAGACTCAACACACTTTTGCAACCATGAATGAGTTCTTTGTAAGGAGTCCTCGATATCATTTTCGTTAGCTGTATGCGGAGGACAATGATCAAAAGCCATAGCAACATCCGAGCCAAGATCCATTTGAATCTGTATTACTTTTTCAGGCGATAAAAATACATGACTACCATCTCTTGGATTTTTAAATTCCACTCCGTTATCAGAAATATTATTTAATTTGGCCAAGCTAAAAACTTGATATCCTCCTGAATCAGTAAGAATAGGCTTAGGCCAATTCATGAACTTATGTATTCCGCCAGATTCCTTAACTAATTTTTCTCCAGGTTGTAAATGAAGATGAAAGGTATTTGAAAGAATCATTTCTGATCCTGTAGAGGTTAACTGCTTAGATGAAATTCCTTTAACCGTTGCCAAAGTACCCACAGGCATAAATCTTGGTGTGTTTACCTGACCATTTGGGGTATGAAATATACCAGTTCTTGCGCCTGTATTACTGCAATTCGATGTAATTTCAAATTCAAACACAATAAATTATAAAATTTTTTAATTCTTTTTTATTAATCTAGCCTATTATTTAGTATTGAATCTATTTTATCTCATCAAAAAATATTTAATAAAAAATTTGGCAGGATCTTGGATTTTCTATACTACATTTCCCAAGATACCTTTAATTAATCCCGAATTTAAAAATATTGCACAATTTGCGCCGCCTTTAGGATTTTTTATTGGAACAATACAGAGTTATATTTTTATTTTTTTAAGAGCAAACTCTTGGTCAATTTATGCATCTGCATTAATTTGTTTGGCTTCAGGATATTTAATTACCGGTGGTCTACACCTCGATGGTTTAATGGATACTTTTGATGGTATTTTTGCTGGTAAAAAGAAACGTCTAAAAGCTATGAAAGACAGTAAAGTTGGTTCCTTTGGCGTTCAATCTTTAGTTTTTATAACTTTAATTCAAATTGCTTGCATACTCAAAATTCAAAACCAAATAATTATTGTTTTGCCAATATGCCTATTTTGGGGAAGATTTTCAAATTTATTTTTTATAGAAAAATTTAAATATATGAGTTATAAAAAAAAATCTATCAGTCATAAAAAGTTTTGGAATGGATTTAAACAAGAATCTTTGATTTCTATTTTCTTTCTTTTGATTTTTATTGCATACCAATTAGTTTCCATTACATCTCAAGCAATATTAATTAAATTTTTATTTCTTATTTTGATTGGTATTTTTTTAAGTTATTTTATTTCAAACATACTGGGTAATAAAATTGGAGGCTTCAATGGAGATGCTTGCGGTGCGAGTGTTGTATTAGTCGAAACTGCAATGTTATTTATGCATGCAATTCTTTTATAGGAAGTTCTAAATAGAAAATATTTTTCTTCTTCAAAGTTTCTAATTCCTTAGCATTATCAATCGAGTAATTATCAAGTAATCTCAAATCTCCTCCAATTTGTTTTGCTAATTTCCTCGCCAAAAAAAGTCCTACACCAGTACCATCCTTCTTCTTAGCAGCAGATCCTCTAAAGCCTTTTTGAAAAATTTTTTCATTTTCATTTTTGGTTATTTTTTTACCATCATCAAATATGCATAGACCTTTACTCGTAATAGCGAGTCCAATCTCAGCATCTTTTTGAGCGTATTTAAACGCATTTTCTAACAAATTTGCCGCGATTTCAGCAATTACGGCATATTTTGCCTTTAATGGCCATAAAGTCCAATCTGGCCAGAGAGAGGGTTCTGTCCAATCTCTATTCTCTAATTTCGCATTAGCTTCACCTCTTTCTAAAATAGGTCTCAATAAACTCTGGACAGTTATTACCTTGTTATTATCTAGATTTGGGGGCAACAATAATCTTTCTTCTCCTATTTCTAGAGGAAGTTTAATAGGTGCATTTAATTGTTCAAAAGAGATCATATATTGATTGATTTGCTTTTGCTCTATCAGCATGCGTTCGACTATTTCAATCGAATCATAATCTGAACCAAGTCTTTTAATTAGTAATTTTGCATATGTTCTTAGAGCAGCCAATGGATTCCTTAATTGATGGATTATGACATTAACCTGATTTTTTAAATAATGAATTTCTTCATTTTTATTTTGACGCTCTAATTCAATAGAAACACAATTAGCCAAAGATATTGAAAGAGCTTTTAATCTAGAATCAAGAGATGCCGGCCAATTTCCGCCTTTCAAATCAGTCTCGACCCTAAGAACACCTAGTAAAATATCGTTTTCTTGCAGAGGATACCATCTTCTATTGGGAGAAGAAACTTTTAAAGAAGGATCATCTTCTATTGATAGTAAAAGCCTATCAATTTGAGGCCATTGACCAATCATTTCAAAAGTTGCTTTAGTTCCTTGTTTGGCTGAGGCAAGATATATAACTAAATGAGTAACTCCCATCGAGCAACCAAAACTCTCTAGCTGTTTTAAAATTAGTTTTTCAAATTTTTTAGTGAGATTCATAATTAATGAAATTTTGAGTAATTTTCAGAAAAAAATTGAAAAAGGCTTGTAAAATATGAAAAAAGTATTAAGATATAAAAAGGCCTGTAAGTTTCCGGCCTTAAATATGAACATCTGGTCATATTTTAAGCTACATCAGAGGTTGATGGGTCCTCTATGTAATTTGAAGTGAATTTTAAATCACATATATTGAGATTAGTAAATAAATAAGACTAATCTCCTAAATAATTTCAGGAGTACCAATCAATGTCCAAAAAAAGAAAAAGAATCAGCCGAAGAAGATTGGCTGGTCAAAGAGTAATGGCTCATGTACCTATTTATCATATCGAAACCGGGAAACATAAACCAGTTACAGCGGCAAGAAGATTTATAGCTGAGAATGCGTTGCCTGCTCCTTCAGTTTTCAACGTTCGTAGAAATGAACATACAACTGATAGATTTTTCTGGGGTGAAAAAGGGTTATTTAGCGCCCAATATGCTGAAGAAAATCATTTTCTATTTCCATCACTAAAAGTTGTAGTTGAAGGAATTGGTGAAGATAAAATATTTGAAGGTCTAGAACTTACTGCAGATGATTGGGAAGAAATTGAAGAATACGAATATGCTTTCGTTTAAAAAATATTACAAATGTTTGAACTTATAAAGTCAATTAAATTTGAATCAATTTGATGAAACCCATCAAATTCTACTAATTCACAAAATTTAGAAGACTTACTTTTTACCTTGTCATAAATAATCCTTGAAGCATCTATAGGAACAACATCATCAAAAAGGCCATGACTAATAATTAATGGTGGGAAGTTCTCTCCCGGGGCCCAATTTGGGTGAGGATAACCACTACATGAAACAATTAATCCAAAATTTAATTTAGATCCTGCATCAATTGACATAGCTGCCCCCTGAGAGAAACCCAACAAAATTGTTTTTCTAAGTGGAATCTGCTCAGTATCAAATTTTTTTAATGTGACTAAAAGTTTATTTACTTCAACCTCAGCCTCTTTCCAATTATGTGGATATAATCCATACCATTGTCTGCCCTGACCACTTGGATGCAATCCAAGAGCCCTCAAAGAAATTACCTCAAAATCAAGATTTATTTTTTCTGTAATCTCCTTTCCAAATGTTAAAAGGTCATCTGCATCTGCTCCCCAACCATGTATTAGAATAATTCTATGCGTTGCAGTTTGAGAACTATTCGAAACAAATTGATGATCGATATCGTATTTCATGTTTATATTCTTAAGTAAGTAAACTTTCCCATAATGTCCCAATTAGCACTAGTAAGTGTCTCTGATAAAACAAATATAATCGCATTTTGTACAGAATTGGTAGAAAAATTCAATTATAAAATTCTTTCAAGTGGAGGAACTGCAAAACATCTAATAAAAGCAAAAATTCCAGTTATTAAAGTTGCAGATTTTACTAATTCTCCAGAAATCCTTGGAGGGAGAGTGAAAACTTTACATCCAAAAATCCACGGAGGAATATTAGCTAAAAGAACTGATGATAAACATAAAAAAGATATAGAAGCTAACGATCTTGCACTAATTGACTTGGTAGTTGTCAATTTATATCCTTTTAAAAAAACTATTGAACAAGGATCCAAATGGGAAGATGCAATTGAAAATATTGATATTGGAGGGCCATCAATGATACGTTCTGCCGCAAAAAATCATAAAGACGTTTCCGTTTTAGTAGATCCTAGTCAATATCAAGAATTTCTCGAAGAAACTAAAAAAGGTGTTTTCAACGAAGCGTATAAAGCAAAATTGGCCTTTGAAGCTTTTCAACATACAGCAGACTATGACGCTGCAATATCTAATTGGATAGGTAAAGAAAAAGGTTTACAATCTTCCAAATATATTGAATCTTATCCACTAATCAAAAGCTTAAGGTATGGGGAGAATCCCCATCAAAATGCTTTTTGGTATGGTTTAAATAATATTGGATGGAACTCAGCAGAGCAATTACAAGGTAAAGAATTAAGTTATAACAATCTATTGGATCTTGAGTCTGCTCTTTCTACAGTTTTAGAATTTGGGTATGACGAAAAAGATGCTCTAAGAACAAACACGTTTGCTTCTGTCATTTTAAAACACAATAATCCTTGCGGCGCTTCATTGAGTAATTCAGCCTCCAAAGCATTTTCGAATGCTTTGGAATGCGACTCAGTTAGTGCATTTGGAGGAATAGTTGCTTTTAATTCAAATATTGATACTGAAACTGCAATTAAACTCAAAGATATTTTCTTAGAGTGTGTCGTCGCTCCATCTTTTGATAAAGAAGCTTTAGAAATCTTAAAAGTCAAAAAGAATTTAAGAATTTTAAAATTATCAAAAGATATACTGCCAAAGAAGAAACAAACCTCTACTAAATCAATAATGGGAGGATTGCTCGTTCAAGAAACTGATGAGAGGGATGATAAAACTGAAGGGTGGATTTCAGTTACTAAAAATAATCCAAGTAATCAAATGAACTTAGATCTAAATTTTGCATGGAAGATTTGTAAACATGTAAAATCAAATGCAATTGTTATTGCAAAAGATCAAAAAACTATTGGTATTGGAGCTGGACAAATGAATAGAGTTGGAGCAGCAAAAATTGCATTAACAACAGCTAAAAAATTATGTTCTGGGGCTGTTTTGGCCAGCGATGGGTTCTTTCCATTTGCAGATACTGTAGAACTTGCTAATGAGTATGGAATAAAAGCTATTATCCAACCTGGAGGAA